>JAFVWD010000014.1 GCA_017501865.1 Clostridia bacterium
ATATTTCTTCTCCGTTTTCGATACCCCGAAGAAAGAGGTTATACCTTCCTTTTTGTTCATTTATAATACTTGTTTTGCCGCCTTTTGTGGGTTGCACAATAACAATCTTGCCGTCATATAAGCCCTTAGTATTCAGAATATGTATAAAGTGGTCGACAAAGCCACGCAGAAAGTTTCCGCTGCCGAATTGAATAATTGTTTCTTTCATTTTATCACTTACAATCAATAAATATTTTTTCTTTACGCCAACTGTTCTTTATGCCTTTACAATTGAAGTTTTCAATTGTAAGGCTTCTGCAATGCCTTGCCCATATTCCGTAAGCAGGCAGGTTTCTGAATCTCCAACATTCAGGATATTCCTTTACGTATTCGGGAATAAAAAGACGTTTGTCATAAACTTCTGTGGCATCACGATATGTAATGTTAAAATTACGAAGGTTTATATCCCTGCAGTATTTTGTTCTGAACTTTTGTTTGTAGCCGGTAATTATAACGGGAAGCTCTATGTCCGTTGCTGTGATGTTTTCAACAGTTACATTGTAAAGCTCGCTTTTTCCGTCAAACATTTTCTTTGATACAGGCTTATCCTTTGCATCGGATTTAATTATTTCAGTTTTATTTGCCGTTGCGGAAGTAACCTCTGCGCCTCTGTTACGGTTACCAAGACGGATAAACAAAGGGCAGGTGCAGCGGTTCATTGTGATATTTTTAATTCTTATATCATACACTCTTGAACCGTCGCAAGCTTCAATTGAAACACCCGAAACAGCACCGGGATATAAGTCTGTCATAAGAAACGAGCAGTTTTCAACAGCCACATCGTAAATATCATAGGTTGTCTCCGTGCCGATTTTAAAGCAGTTTGTTCTTGACATTACTTCACAGTTTCTGACTGTTATGCCGTGCATTTCCTTTTCACAGCCACACCACACTGCATTTTTGAGAACTATACCGTCATCGGCTGTTGACACAAAGCAGTGGTCAATCTCTACATTACTGCTGCCTGTAATATCAAAGCCGTCGGAGTTTGCCACATTTCTGTTATTCCATATAACTGTATCGGTAATCTGAACTCCGTCACACATAAGCACCTTATATGTCCACCAAGGTGAATCTTCAAAAACAATATTATGTATCTTTACATTACAGCATTTTTCCGTCAGAAGAATTGAACCGTATTTTGATTTGTGAGCAAAGCGGAGCTGTGCTCTGTAATCCTGACGCATTTTTATTACATCGATAACGGGGGCAGGTGAAAAATTGTTGTCGCTTACGGGTTTAAGTCCGTAAAGAGTGCCGTTACCAATTATCTTACCGCCGCCGGTTATGGTAATGTTTTCGCAATTCTCTGCATAAATGAGAGCGTTATGCTTATATCCCTTACCCGTAGTGTTGGCCGAAAGGGCACTGTTTTGTTCAATAAACAAGGTAGTATCCGAATGAAGATAAATGGTTGTAACAATAAAAATACCGCCTGCAACCAAAACGGTACCGCCGCCGTTTTTGTGACATTCGTCTAGTGCTTTCTGTATAGCCTTTGTGTTTTCGTGATCAGATTTCCCTGTTTCAGCACCGTAGTTTCTTATGTCAAAACAGTTCTCAGGCAACTGCTGTTTGAAGTTTATGTATTTTTCCACGGGATAATATGAAGAATAATCACCCTCACGGACTTCTGTATACGGTTCACCCTCGGTTACTCTTAAATCCTTACCGAAAAGTAAGGTGTGTAGTTTGTCTTTTATTGTTCTTTTGTTTTCCATTTTAATTTATCACCTACTTTGTATTCTATGTGTTTAATACATTATAGCACATTAAAAGAAGAATTAACAAGACAATTTATTACAAAAATGCCATGTAAACCAAATAAATACAGCCAAAGTTCTTGAAGCAACATAACACGATACAAAAGTGTTATTATGTCGTGTTATGTCACTTTTTATCTTGTTTGTAATACCATTATTTGATATAATAAAAACTGACGAAGAAATACAGAAGAATAGCAAAATCCAATAAATAATCATAAAGGAGCACTACTATGGAAAAGTATCTTATCAACCCGAACCAGAAAATCAGCAAAATCAACAAAGAAATTTACGGTCACTTCTCGGAACATCTCGGCAGATGTATCTATGAAGGTCTTTATGTTGGCGAAGACTCACCCATCCCTAACGTAAACGGTATGAGAAAGGACGTTGTTGATGCCCTCAAGGAAATGGGTATTCCAGTACTTCGCTGGCCTGGTGGTTGCTTCGCAGACGAATATCACTGGAAAGACGGCATCGGCCCCAAGGAAAGCAGAAAAAAGATGATTAACACCCACTGGGGCGGCGTTGTTGAAGATAACAGCTTTGGTACTCACGAGTTTTTTGAACTCTGCCGTCAGCTCGGCTGTGATGCTTATATAAACGGCAATTTAGGTTCGGGTACGGTTCAGGAAATGAGCGAATGGATTGAATATATGACCTTTGACGGTGTATCTCCCATGGCAGAACTCCGTAAGGCTAACGGTCAGGAAAAGCCATGGACTGTAAAATATTTCGGCGTCGGCAACGAGAACTGGGGTTGCGGTGGACATATGCACCCTGAATTTTACGCTGACCAATACAGACGCTACGAAACCTATGTCCGTAACTATAACGGCAACATTCCTATTTACAGAATTGCCTGCGGTGCAAATGTTGACGACTATAACTGGACAGATGTACTTATGAAAAAAGCTGCAAGCCGTATGAACGGTCTTTCTCTTCACTATTACACCGTACCCGGTGAGTGGGGTAAAAAAGGTAAGGCTCTCGAATTCACCAAAGACGAATACTATACCACCATAGAAAAAGCATACAGAATGGAAGAGCTTGTAAGCCGTCACGGTGATATTATGAATCGCTATGACCCGAAAAAGCGTGTAGGTATGATTGTTGACGAATGGGGTACGTGGTATGATGTTGAGGAAGGAACAAATCCCGGTTTCCTTTATCAGCAGAACACTATGAGAGACGCTATTGTTGCAGGTCTTACTCTCAATATTTTCAACAAACACTCTGATAGAATAAGAATGGCAAACATAGCACAGACAATAAACGTTCTTCAGGCTGTAGCTCTCACCGACGGTGAAGATATGCTCCTGACTCCCACATATCACATTTTTAAAATGTATAAGGACCATCAGGAAAACACTCTCCTCGGTTCATACATAACAACTCCCGACCTTTCCGAAAAAGGCACTTTGCCGAAGCTTATCGAAAGTGCTTCAATTAAAGAAGACGGTACAATAATTGCAACAATAGTAAACACATCAGCAGACGACAGTGCTGAAATTCACTGTCAGATAGCAGACTTCACTCTTAAAAACCTTTCGGCAGAAATACTTACAGGTGAAATGCACGACTATAACAGCTTTGGAAATAAAAACGTTGTCGGCACAAAGGTGTTCAGTGACTTTGAATTGCTTAAAGACGGCTTTAAGACAACTGTTCCGCCTTGCTCTGTTGTTAAGTTCGTGATTAAATAATATGGAAGAATGCAAAAGATGTCTGCTTCACGATGTAGCAGAAGAAGATACTCTCAAAAGTATAAAAGAGCGAATTGATAAACTGCCCGAACAAGAAAAAGCCGGCAAAGAACTTTATTCAAAGCGGCTCAATGAGTGTAAAAATTGTGACAATCTCATTTCCGGTGTATGTATGAAATGCGGTTGTTATGTTGAGTTCAGGGCAGCATTCAAAAAACAAAATTGCCCGAATACTAAAGACAGAAAATGGTGAAAAATATTTTCTTGACAAGGAGAACGGAATGCTGATATTCAAACAGACAAAAACTTATTCTTACCGTGACCCTGCCGCATACATTGAAAACGGTACAATATATCTGTTTTTTACTTTAGTAGAAAATACACCCGAAAGGCAGCATTTTTATGTGGCTATGAGTCAAAGCGAAGACTTTCTTACTTGGACAGAGCCAAAAATTCTCACTGAAAGGGATAACCTTAAAAACTATTCATCACCGGGTAATGTTATTAAATATAACGGTGAATATTATTTATGCTTGCAGACTTATCCGAGAGAAGACGGCCAAATTTACGGCAACGAAAATTCAAGAATCTTCACAATGAAAAGTAAAGATTTAATAAATTGGGAAAAGCCGGCCTTACTTAAGGTTAAAGGTGATGTACCCGAAAAAGAAATGGGAAGAATGATTGACCCGTATCTTCTTGATGACGGTGATAAATTTATCTGTTTTTTCAAACAGAACGGTGTTTCATTCAGCACATCAACAGATTTAGCTAATTGGAAATGTGAAGGCTTTACCGCATGCGGTGAGAATGTATGCGTAATCAAAGAAAATGACGAATATCTAATCTTTAATTCTCCCGACAACGGCATAAACATTATGACTACCAAGGATTTTAAAACATTCACTGATGTCCGGACTTTGTACCTTAATCAGAAGAACAAGCCTTGGGCAAAGGACAGAATAACTGCTGGCTTTGTTATTGACGTTAGCAGTATTTCACCGTATAAATACGCTATGTTTTATCACGGTGATAATGAGGATGATTATCTTTTTGGTGCTTCTCTCGCTGTAGTTTTCAGTGATGATTTGGTGAATTGGAGCGAAGAATAAGGAACGCCTTTAAGGCAGTCCTTGACCTGTTCAATCATACATATATCAGTTCCGCACAAACTATTTCTCTTGCTCGTTGCTGAATATTACCCATTCTCTTCACCCATTCAAGTTGGTCTTGCTCTTTAAGTTCTTCTGTAACACCTTCAGCCACTTTCATCTGTTCAACAAGAGCATCAAAAATATCTCGTGCCTGATTTTCTATTTCGGCACAGTGCTGATAAAGTTTGCCTTGCATAAGCAGTGTGCTAAATAGCACTTTCTTGTGCTTTTCAAGATAGGTCTTGTGTAACATTCCCCATTTGCCAAGCTTGACATTTGCTTCTTCAGGCGGTATTATTAGGTTAGGAATTAAATAATCCCCAACCTTACGGTATGTAATCTTTGACATAACAATCATCCTTTCATTTCAGATATAAAAGTATCATAAGTAAATCTTGCACCAAGTCTGAAGCCTGTTATAAAGCTATCGGAATTACCGATGCTTGAAAATTCATTGTAAGCAAGAGCATAATTTACAAACAACTCTTTTTCCTTTTCTGGTAGCATAGCTGACAGCTCTTCCTCTTTTTTTGCAAGTGAACTCAGCTTCTTTTTGAGCTTGGGTGTGATTTCCGTTGTCAGCTCCTGCGGCTCAATGTTTCCGTAATAAAATTCTTCTATAATACTCGACATAAAATCACTCCTTGCTTTTCATAAACATCAATGAGTTTTAAAAGTAATTCGTCAACATCCTCTGTGGGTAACCCTTCTGCTAAGAGCATATTACGAAACTCATTCATGCCGTTGATAAGTAAATTGCACTCGAAATTCGTAAACTTGACTTTAATTTTTCTGCTCATAAAATAACCTCCCTGTTATTTGGTAGCTTTTTTCTGCCGCATAAAGAGAGGTGAGTCGAATGTACGGGAAAGCAAGATAAAATAATACAAAAATATTGCTATATGTCCCTCAATATGTCCCCCTAAGCCTCTGAAACCGCATCAAATAAGGAAAGAATACTTGTCTCCAAAACCGCGTGCCGAGGGTTCGAGCCCTTCTGCCCCTGCCAAAGAAAAG
>JAFVWD010000001.1 GCA_017501865.1 Clostridia bacterium
AGCGCCTCAGTGGGTGTTTGTAGATAAGCTTCGTACACAGCAGGTTTACATAAATATTCTTAATAATGCTGTCAAATTTACAGAAAGTGGCGGAAAGGTAATATGGACTATTGAATGTGAGCCCGTTTCCTCTGATAAGGTGAGGTTTATAAGCACCATTAAAGATACAGGCTGTGGTATGAGTGAGAGCTTCCTTGAACGCATATTTGAACCGTTCGCACAGGAGCAGAATTCTCTTGTGAATGCTCGTCAGGGAACAGGATTGGGTCTTGCCATTGCAAAAAGTATTGTTGAGAAAATGGGCGGAACAATTTCTGTCGAAAGTAAAATTGATGTGGGTACAACGTTCACAATTGAATTTATAAGAGAATTCAAAAACGAGAACAGTAGGCTCGACTTGAGTAAAGAAACAGATGGTGTTAAGAATATTTTAGCAGGTAAAAAAGTATTGCTTTGTGAAGATCATCCGCTTAATACTCTTGTTGCAACAAAGCTGCTCGAAAAAGTAGGTATGCTTGTGGAAACAGCCGAAAATGGTCTCGTGGGTGTAAATAAGTTTGCGGACTCACAGGAAAATGAGTTCGATGTAGTTCTTATGGATATAAGAATGCCTGTTATGGACGGACTTGAGGCAACAACAAAAATAAGGTCACTGAACAGACAGGATTCAAAATCGGTTCCGATTATAGCAATGACTGCAAATGCTTTTGCTGAAGACAGGAGTCTTTCTAAATCGGCGGGAATGAATGAGCATTTGTCTAAACCTATTGAACCGCAGATTCTTTACAAAACTTTATTTGATTATATAAAATAATTTAAAAGACGAGAAACAGTTGTTTTTTATCTGTTTCTCGTTTTTTATTGATATATTTATGTAAAATGAAGTGATTTTTTCGCTGTAGAAATTCTTATTAGGAAAAATAAATAACAATAATCAAGCGAAAAAATTGTGCAATTTGTGAAAATATACTATCTTTTGTGAACAATAGAAAATTTTTTTGTGCTTTTCCTTGCATTTTTTAAGGAAAGTGTTATAATTGATAACATAAGATGATGTGGAAGTGTGACTTTTTCTATCTTGTAAAAATTATAGGGGGCTTTTTTGTGTCTAATAAAGATATCGTTCTTGTTATTGACGATGATAGAGTTGACAGAGAAATATTAAAAGTAATTCTTTCTAATGACTACTACGTTGTTGAAGCGAAGGACGGACAAGAAGGCTTTGATTTCCTCACAAGACACGAGCAGGAAGTTAAATGCGTTATTGTCGATATTTATATGCCCGGCTTGGACGGTTACGGATTTTTGAAAAAAATTAACGAGAGTGGTTTGAAAATTCCGATAATCGTTGCTACGAGTGATACGGGTGAAAAAACTCAGGTGAAGGTTTTAGCAGAAGGTGCATGGGACTTTATTGTTAAGCCTTATAATGCTGATATTGTAAAACTCAGAGTTCAGAATGCTATTATGCGTACTGAGTTTTTTGCTTTCAAAAAATTAAAATACATAGCAGAGTATGACCCTCTTACAGGTATTTTTAATAAGGATAAGTTTTTGAAGAAAACAAAAATTATGCTTAACAATAATCCTGATAAGAAGTTTGCGTTTATTCGCTTTGATATTGACCGTTTCCAGCTTGTAAATTCATTTTACGGTGCAAATGAAGGCGACAGAATTATTAAGTTCCTTGCAATGGGTCTTGAAAATCTCGCAAATCAAAGACCGAATTTATCGTACGGTAGAATTGAAGCAGAGGTTTTTGCTCTTTGTGGTGAATACGAAACCGAAGAAGAGGTATTTGAGCTTATTGATAAGCATATCGAAATAATTAAGGGCTACAACAGAAATTTTGACCTTGTGCCTAATTTTGGTGTTTATTTCCTTGATGACTTAACACTTCCCCCCAGTGTTATGCTTGACAGGGCGACACTTGCATCAAAAACCTGTAAGGGTAATTATGTCGATACAGTTGGTGTGTTTAAAACTGAAATGAGCAGCAGGCTTGAAAAGGAACAGGAAATTGTTAATGAAATGGTTCAGGCTTTGAACGAAGAGCAGTTTATTGTTTACTTGCAGCCCAAGTATTCGCTCGAAACAAATGCTCCTGCAGGTGCTGAAGCACTTGTAAGGTGGATGCATCCTGAAAAAGGTATGATTTCACCGGGACTTTTCATTCCTGTGTTTGAAAAGAACGGTTTCATTGAAAGACTTGACCATTATGTATGGGAAGTTGTTTGTAAATATTTAAGAAAATGGATTGATG
>JAFVWD010000173.1 GCA_017501865.1 Clostridia bacterium
AATTATTTCAGAAGCACCGCCTGTAGAATCATCATCTGACACTTCTCTGTATGAAAGGTAAAGCTTCTCCTTTGCCGCCGTAAGCATACAGTAAGCTATAAACCTCTCTTCATATACAGATTCCTCAAATGCAGGTCTTATTTTAAGCTCCATTTCATTTGTGAGCACACGTCTGTCAGAATCTGAGAGTAACCCACCTACTGAAGCAATTAACGGAAATTCGTTTTTGTTGACACCTACAAGGAATATAACCTTAAGATTTTCGGTTCTTATTCTGTCAGCGCTGCCAACCTTCACTTCATCAAGTCCCTGCGGTATTTCACCTATATCTTTTGAAAAAACAAGAATTGAAAATAATTCAAACCACCGCTTAATTGTATAATATTTATCTTTTGTAATTTCAGCTATTGTATCAAGAAGCTCTATTAAAACATCCCACGAAGTTTCTTTTCTGAGTGCCTCTTCGGGAAAGCCCTGGGCATTTAATCCGACTGATAGCTTATAAAGCTTGTCCGAGGTTTTGGTATCAACAAGAAAATCATAAACTGCTTTGGTAATATCTAAACCTGAAGCACCCTCGCAATTTTTCTTCATTTTTAATAAAGGAAGAATCGCTTTTTTTCTCAACTCATTTAAGTAATTAATTCTTTTTTCAACACTCTCGTCTATTTCACTGCCGAAGCCGTCAGGATGCATAGTAAAATCAGTTGTCCATGCACTTCCGTTTATACCCCATACAAGAACATATTTTTCGAGTGTTGAAACATCCTCAAAGGAAAGCTCAGAAAGGCCTGTTTTCAAGTATCTCATTACACTTTCGGTTTTAAAACCATCTGTAATACATTCAACAGCAGATGTAACGTGAATAAATAAAGTTTCAAAAGAAAGCGGACGTCTGCTGTCATCAAATACAGGTACACCGTAGCGCGTCAGCACATCACACATAATTCTTTTATACTTATCACTTGAACGTTCAACAACGGCAATATCTTTACACCGATATTTACCGCTTCTTATAAGTTTTTTTATTTCAAGTGCAACAACATTACATTCGTCGGTAATATCGTTACATTTCAATATTGTTACACCGTCAGAGTTTTCATTAAATATCTCAGATTCCTCGCAATAAATATTTTCTTCAATATGTCTTATACTTTTATTAAATGAATCATTATATTTTAAAGTAACCACGGGAGCAATTCTGACATTGCATTTATTTGCAAGTGAAATAATTTTCTTCTTAAGCTCATTCATATAAACAAACGGAGACTCGCCCCTTACTGTTTCATCAGTACAAATTGATATATAAACATCCTGAGCCTGAACAAGAGCTAACCTTATACACTTGAATTCCTGTTCAGAAAAAGCTCTGAAAGAATCAAGGAAAACAATTTTATTTTTAAAAAAGTGCGTATCCGCAGCAAATTCATTAAAATATCGCAGACATTCAGTATCATCAAAATAGCTTCGTGTCAGAAGTGCGTTATAAGCTTCATTAATTAAATTAATTTCAGAAAGTTTTTCCTTAAGAAGATTTTCCGGCATTTTTTCTACTAAGGCTTCAATATCTTCACCTGTTACATCGCAGGTTTTAAGTTCTTTATTAAAATCAATAAATGACTTTAAGCCCGACACATTATGACGAACCTTTGAAAAAATCTTTAAATCATCTGACAGCTGAGTTAGAGCTTCGCTCATATATGCCATTCTGACGCCGTCATCTGCAAAAAGCTTACCTTGTAAAACCTTGCTATCAAGATTTGAATTAGCAAGACGCGGAAAGCTTAAAACATCGACCCCTGTCATATTTTTAGCACCTAAAAACGATAACATAGCTCTCTCATTCTCAAAAGAAAATTGATCGGGCACCAAAAGAAGCGGTCTGAACTCACCCTCATTTAATATTTCTTTTATTTTGTTTCTGATAAAATAAGTCTTTCCGCTGCCTGAGCGTCCTTGAATTATGTGAAGCATAGTACACCTTCTTAAAAATTGTAATAACATTATAACATAAAAACTAATGAATTTAAACATTAATTATATTATAACATACAATATGTACCAATAATGGAACTTCTTTGAATTTATGAGAAATGTATCATTTTTATTCGGGAATAAGACAGAAAAAATCACAAATAATATTCTCGGGCAGATTTATTCCCGCATAAACCACAGGACAATAAAAAGGAGTTGAAAAAATGTTAGACAAGATTGCTTTGATTCTTGTAACTATTGGTGCTCTTAACTGGGGAGCAATCGGATTTTTCCAATTCGATTTAGTTGCATGGTTATTCGGCGGACAAGCGGCTATTATTTCAAGAATAGTTTACGTACTTGTTGCACTTGCAGGTATCTGGTGTATTTCGTTCCTTTTCAGAGAACACAACGATGTACTTGATACATCAGTAGAATAAAAAAGATGGCTGTAAAAAACCAAATGTTTTTTACAGCCATTCTATTATTTTGTTTCAACATCAATCTTAACAATTTTGTAAGTCATTTCGCCTCTTGGTGCTTCAACAACCACCTTGTCGCCTACTTTATGACCCATAAGAGCCTTACCTACAGGAGACTCATCTGAAATTTTACCCTCAATAGGATTTGCCTGTGCAAAACCTGTTATGCGGAATGTTTTTTCCTGTGAGCCACGAGCAGTCTCTTTTATGGTAACAACTGAACCAATGTGAACTGTTTCAGTGCTTATATCCTCTTCCATAATCTTTGCTCTTGAAATCATTGTCTCGAGCTCTTTAATTTCTGCTTCAAGCTTACCTTGCTCGGACTTTGCCTCATCGTACTCACTGTTTTCGGAAAGGTCACCGAAAGAAAGTGCTACTTTTATTTTCTCGGCAGTTTCTTTTCTGCCTACTGACTTGAGATAATCAAGCTTTTCCTGAAGTTCTTTAAGACCCTCATGAGTTAAAATAACATCTTGTTGTGCCATCTGAATAACATCCTCTCGAATATATAATGGGAACTAACTAATAAATCAATAATGTGTATTATATAAAACCAAACGA
>JAFVWD010000174.1 GCA_017501865.1 Clostridia bacterium
ACGAGTATAGGTCGTGGAGCTTTCTATAATTGTACTTCCCTTCAAAATATAACAATTCCTGGTAGTGTAACAAGTATAGGTGAAGAAGCTTTTGGTTATTGTAGTGACGAAGATTCGTTTGAGTCGAGTGAAATTGATGATTTTACAATCACGGGTGCAATAGGCTCAGAAGCCGAAATATATGCGAATGAAAACGGATTTGATTTTGTTAGCAATGGTTCCGTTACAGAAGGTGATACTTCGAGTTATTTGACATTTGAATTAGACGAAGACGGTGAAGCATATTCTCTGGCAAGTTGCCCAAGAAGTGTTTCAGGTGAAATGGTTGTTCCGGATACATATAAAGGTTTACCTGTAACGAGTATAGGTGATTCTGCTTTCTATGGTTGTTCTTGGCTTACAAGTGTAACAATACCGGACAGTGTAAAGAGTGTAGGTGATTATGCTTTCTATGATTGTACTTCCCTCGGAAGTATAACAATTCCTGATAGTGCAACAAGTATAGGTGAAGAAGCTTTTGGTTATTGGTCTGATGAAGATGTTATAGAGTCGTGTAAAATCGAAGGTTTCACAATCACAGGCACAACAGGCTCAGAAGCAGAAAGATATGCGAATGAAAACGGATTTGAATTCATTAGCAATGGTTCCGTTACACCAAGCACACCTGTGGACCCTTCAAGTTATTTGAGCTTTACATTAAATGAGGACGAAGAGTCATATTCTGTGACAGGTTGCTCAGAAGATGCTTCGGGCGAGCTTGTAATCCCAAGCACATACAATGGCTTGCCTGTAACGAGTATAGGTGATTGTGCTTTTGAATACTGTGAATCTCTCACAAGCATAACTATTCCTGACAATGTAACAAGTATAGGAGAGAATATTTTCAATGCTTGTTCCGCTCTTGAGGAAATTAATGTTTCAACCGGAAACGATTATTTCGCAAGTGTTGATGGAGTTTTGTTCAATAAAAATAAAACTACACTTATAAAAATGCCTGAAGGCGCAGGGCAAACATCTTATATAATACCAAACAGTGTAACAAGTATAGGAGACTGGGCCTTCTTTTGTTGTGAATCTCTTGTTAATATAACAATTCCTAATAGTGTAACAAGTATAGGTTATAGTAGTTTCCAATCTTGCTCATCTCTTACAAGTGTAACAATCCCTAATGGAGTAACGAGTATAGGTGATTATGCTTTCTATTATTGTACATCTCTTGCTAATATAACAATCTCAGACAGCGTAAAAAATATAGGTTTTAGTGCTTTTTCTGATACTGCTTATTATAATGACGAATTCAATTGGGAAAATGGTGATTTGTATATAGGTAAGCATTTAATAAAAGCACACATAACAATTGTAGGTAGCTATACAATAGTTGAAGGCACCAAAACCATTGCATGTGCAGCTTTTTCAGGTTGTAATTCTCTTACAAGCATAACAATCCCTGACAGTGTAACGAGCATAGGTTATAGTGCTTTCTCAGATTGTTCATCCCTCACAAGTATAACAATCCCTGACAGTGTAACGAGTATAGGTAGGAATGCTTTCTATGATTGTACTTCACTCACAAGTGTAACAATCCCTGACGGTGTAACGAGTATAGGTTGGCTTGCTTTCTGCGATTGTACTTCACTTACAAGTGTAACAATCCCTGGCAGTGTAACGAGTATAGGTGATGAAGCTTTCGGTTATTATGAAGACGAAGAAACTTATGAATATTGTAAAATCGAAGGCTTTACAATTCACGGAGCACAAGGCTCAGAAGCGGAAAGATATGCTGATGATAATGGATTTACGTTTGTTGCGGTTGATTCTCATACCCACAACTACACAGAAAGTATAACAAAACAACCAACGTGTACAGAAGCAGGAACTAAAACTCTCACTTGCTCCTGTGGTGATGTTAAAACAGAGGCAATCCCTTCAAAAGGCCACACAGAGGTAACAGTAGCAGGCAAAGAAGCTACTTGTACAGAAGCAGGACTTACAGAAGGTAAGAAGTGTTCAGTTTGCGGAACTATAACAGTAGCACAGCAGACAATCCCTTCAAAAGGACATACATGGAATAATGGTGATTTAATAGCAGAACCGAACTGCGTAGAATCAGGTGGAAAAATATTTACCTGTACAGCATGTGGTGCTTTGAAAACAGAGTCCATACCTGCATTAGGTCACGACTTTAGTGCAGAATTTACAGTAGATAAAGAAGCAACAGTAACAGAGGAAGGCTCAAAGTCAAAACATTGCTCACGTTGTGATGAAAAGACAGAAGTAACTGCTATTCCGAAGCTTACACCACCGATTGCAACACCTGTTGTAAAGGTAGCTAACACAGCAAAAGGTATAAAGGTAACCTGGAACAAGGTAGCAAATGCACAGAAGTATGTAGTTTACCAGAGAACATATAACGCAAAGACTAAAAAGTGGAGCGGTTGGAAGGCATTGAAGTCAACAACAGGCTTAAGCTATGTTGACACAACCACAAAGCTCGGAACAATTTACCG
>JAFVWD010000015.1 GCA_017501865.1 Clostridia bacterium
TGGCTTAAAATGAATTCTGTTTAAATTGCGGTCAAAGGTTTCGGGAGTTCTGCAGTCATATTGCAAATCTTCTGTTTCTATGCTGCTGAAATATAATTTTCCGTCGCGTTTGTTTTTATAAGCCGAAATAATAGCTTTTGCTGTTTTTTCTTTAAGCTCTTTCATAAATTTTTCGTTTCTGCCGCTTTTATAAATTTTTTCACCCCATAAGCCTTGGGTGTCAATTGCCGAGTGGGTGTGCGTACAGCAGATATTTATAGATTTTAAAGAGGTGATCTCATTACTTTCAATAACAAGTCTTCTTATGTCATTTATGTCCTTACGGCTTATTCCTACTGCATCAATACTGCAAAAAACAACTCCGCCATTACCTTTGTTGTCATCAATATATATTGCTCTTGCGAACATATCGTCAAGCACATCAAGTGCTTTGTTATTTGAGTCGTATCCTGCAATAAAATATTTTTGTTTTTTTACATCAGAAGGAGTTAATATTTCTTTAGAAAACCCACATGTGAAAAAGTCGCCTTTTACAAAATTAAATCTGCCATCACCTGTGAGCATATATTCTGAAGCAGATGCTTCATCTGATAAATAAGATTTCGGCATTGATGAGACAATTAATTTTCCCAGAATCTCGATTGTTTTTCGCTTTAAATTCAAAGAATTCATTTTCATCACCCAGTTTACATTATACACAATAATTATTTTCTTTCAACTGCCAATTTGCTATTGCTTTTTTCTTTATTATTTTTTATAATATAGAACGGTGATTTTAATGATAACAATCAGAAAATATGAAGATAAGGATTGTGAGAACGTTAAGTTTGCCTGTCTTAATGCAGAAGGCTATAACAGCATTCCGGATGAAGCAACAGCTCAGCTCGTCATTCATACGTTTTGTGAATATTATATTGAACGAGAGCCTGAGAACTGTTTTGTAGTAGATGATGACGGAAGAGCAGTAGGCTTTATAATTTCAGCTGAGAGCTTTGAGCCTTATAAGAAAGTGCTTCACGAGGAGTATTGTCCGCTTGTAGAGCCTTTAGGTGAAACTAAGTACAATTGGTCAAGAGCATCAACAGATATTTATGAAGATTTTAAAGATGAATATCCGGTACATTTTCATATTAATATTTTACCTGAATATCAGAGAGTTGGTGCAGGTGGCAAGCTTTTAAATGCTCTTTTTGATCATTATAAAAATAAATCTGCTAAAGGTATTATGCTTTGTTGTAGCAAAGAAAATGAAGTCGGACTGAATTTTTACAAGAAATACGGCTTTACAGTTTTAAAAGAAACAAAAGATGATGTTGCATTTGGAATGAAATTGTAATAAAATATTAGGTAGCTTTATACTAAGAAAGGTTTTACATATTATGGAGAATTCTCAGGAAAAGAAAAAAATTGTTTTAAGCTGTATTCAGCCGACAGGTACACCTACTTTAGGTAATTATTTGGGTGCTTTGAAAAATTGGGCAAATATGTGTGACGATTATAACTGCCTTTACGGTGTTGCAGATTTGCACTCAATTACTGTTCCTACTTTCAGAGACAATCCCTCACAATTAAAGAAGAATACCCTTGAGCTTTATGCTTTGCTTTTAGCTTTAGGTATTGATCCTGAAAAAAATATAGTATTTGTACAAAGTCACGTTCCTACCCACGCGCAATTGGGCTGGATTTTAAACTGCTATACACAATTTGGTGAAGCAGCAAGAATGACTCAGTTCAAAGAGAAAAGTCAGAAGCATAAGGATAATATTACTGTAGGCCTTTTCGATTATCCTATTTTAATGGCTGCAGATATTTTAATTTATAATGCAGATTTCGTGCCGATTGGTGCAGATCAGAAACAGCATCTTGAAATTGCAAGAAATATTTGTGACAGATTTAATATGATTTACGGCGATGTTTTGAAAATGCCTGAACCGTTCATAGGTAAAGCAGGTGCAAAAATCACTTCTCTTCAGGACCCTCTTAAGAAAATGAGTAAATCTGACGAAAATCCGAAATCTTATATTTCTATGCTTGATGAGCCCAATGTAATTATGAAAAAAATCAAAAGTGCTGTTACTGACAGTGAGGCTTGCGTACGCTTTGCAGAAGGTAAAGACGGTATTAACAACCTTATGACAATTTATTCTTGTTGTACCGGAAAAACCTTTGAAGAAATTGAAAAAGAATTTGACGGTAAAGGCTACGGCGATTTTAAGACTGCTGTTGGTGAAGCGGTAGTTAAAGAATTAGAGCCGATACAAACAAAATATAAAGAACTCATAAATGAGAAAAAATACCTTGAAGAATGTATGAGAAACGGTGCTGAAATGG
Organism: Clostridia bacterium; assembly: GCA_017501865.1. Taxonomy (GTDB): domain Bacteria; phylum Bacillota; class Clostridia; order Oscillospirales; family Acutalibacteraceae; genus DTU089. Next base: position 2,332 of record JAFVWD010000015.1, read on the forward strand.
CTACAAGAATTTCTCAGAGAACACTTGACAAGGTTATGAAAAAAGTTGGTTTCTTACCAAGGTAAAAGTAAGAGGGATGTAATAAACGAAAGTTTTTACATCCCTTATATTATAAAAGGAAACACCGCAGCACTTGAGGCTACGGTGTTTCCTTCAAAACTAAGTTAAATTAGTTAGCTTTGTTAAGTTTGTTAACAAGTGCAGATTTTTTGTGAGCAGCATTGTTTTTGTGAAGAAGACCTTTAGCAGCAGCCTGGTCAATTTTCTTAACAGCTACTTTAACTGCATCAGCCTTGTTAGCATCATTTGAATCAATAGCAACATTTGCTTTTTTGATTGCAGTTTTAAGAGCAGAGTTAGCAGCCTTATTCTTAGCAGCTTTTGTTTCGTTAACAAGAACTCTTTTCTTAGCAGATTTAATATTTGGCATACATGACACCTCCTTAATAGTGTTCATACAGTTGTATATAATAACACGAACCCTTTAGAATTGCAAGTTTTTTTTGAAAATATTTCAAGTTTTTTTAAGAGTTTTTACAATATATAGTTAAAATAATAACTTTTGGGAAAAATATTGATTATATATTGAAAATTAATTATAATTAAACTATAAA
>JAFVWD010000175.1 GCA_017501865.1 Clostridia bacterium
GTCTTATGGGTGCTATTCAGCAGATTTATCAGAATCTTCAAAACTTCATAAGCTCACCTGTTTCAGACTCAGAAGCAAACCTTGTAATGTCTGCCTTCAAGAACCTCACTCAGGTTCTTTCACAAATGAATGCGAGACTTGACAATGTTCTTAAACAACAGTATACAGATATGACTGTTACAGTTGATAAGACAAACAGTATATTAGAGCAGATTGCTCATATTAATAAAACTCTTCGTGACAATATCGCTACAGATAACGATTATCAGTCAAATGAGCTTTTAGATCAGAGAAACCTGCTTTTAGATGAGCTTTCAGGTTACTGCGATATCCATGTTACAGAAAATATGGACGGTACAATAGATGTTGATATAGGTGACCACAACGCAATAGACGGTGTTAAGTACAATGTTCTCAACCTCTATCAGAACCAGGACGGTACTGTAGCTGTTACCTGGAGTGATACAGGTAAAAATGTAGGACTTACAGGCGGTACAATTCATGCGTATGTTGAATTTCTCAACGGTCGCGGACCCTGTATGCAAAGTGGTAATGAAACCTCGGCAAACGGTCTTATGTATTACCGTGACAGAATCGACTCAATTGCAAGTGCTTTTGCAAAGATTGCAAACAATGCAATTCCTGAGTACGACGAAGCAACCGGTCAGCCTAAGGTTGATGAGGAAGGCAGAACAGTTTATAAGATTTTACTTGCAGGTAAAACAGAAAGCGGTAAAACAAACTCAAAAATTCCTGTTACGGCAGCAAATATTTCACTCAGTGACGAGTGGGTAAACAATGCGGCAGGTTATTTCATTTACAACAGAAACGAAACTATTGAAGATTATGCTTCAAATTTAGCTTCTGCTCTTATAGAAGATAAATTTACTTTTGAAGCTTACGGCGAAACCTTCACAGGAACATTCGCAGAATACGAAATAGACTTCCTTGGTAAGCTCGGAACTGAAATCAGCTTCCAGGAAGGCAGACACAGCGCAACCGAACTCGTGGCAAATGACTTTATGGGTCAGCGAGATTCAATTTCGGCAGTTTCATCTGACGAAGAAGCAGCAGATATGATAGTTTATCAGAAAGCATATGAGGCTGCATCTCGTTTAATGACTGCAATGGATGACTTGTTAGATACAATTATTAACAGAATGGGTCGCGTAGGACTTTAATAATTAATTGTTAATTGTGTGAAAATAAGTTATCAACTTCAGAGAGGATGATTATCAATGAGAGTTGCAGATAAAACAACACAAAGAAACTATATAAAGTATCTTAATAAAGCAAGAAATGACTATGCGGAAACAAATATGAAAATTGCTTCAGGTAACCGTTTTATTAAGTTGTCAGAAGATGTTTCTGCGGGTACAAGAATGCTCAACTCAAGAGTTGAACTTTTCAAGTCAGAAAAACAGCTTGCCAATGTTCAGTCTATAAACAGTGAATTTAAAGCGGTTGAAGACTCAATGCTTTCTATGAATGATGTTCTCAATGAGATTATAGGTACTAAGCTCATTAAAGCATCTTCTGAAACCGCAGGTGACACAGGTCGAGTTACTATAGCAGCTGAAATAAAGTCAATGAAAGAAGAAATTATTCAGTTTGCAAACCTCAAGTTTGCTACTAAATATCCGTTCGGTGGTTCTACAGCGAAGGTTGCTCCGTTCTCATTAGGTGATGACGGCAAGCTCCTTTATAACGGTGTAGATGTTGACTCGGTTCAGCAAAGAGCTGACGGAACAAGATATTATATTGACGAAAACGGTGAAGAACAAGAGATAACAAAGGATAATCCGTTGTTTATTGATATAGGCTTAGGTGTTCGTGTGGACGGAACCGAATTCAACTCGGTTTCAGGATTTGAGGCTTCTTTCTCCGGACTTCAGATTTTAGGATTTGGAGTAAATGCTGACAATGGTCACTCAAACAACATTATAAATATTTTAACTGATATTGAAGAAGCATTGATTAATTATGATCCTGAAAAATTCAGAAGTCTCCAGGGACAGCTTACTGACAGAGTAGACGTTTTCAGAACAAACATAACAGATATGGGTGCGAAAACAAATTTCCTTGATACAATGGAAACAAGACTTCAGAACCAGGTAGACAACTATAAGTTCAGAATAGATGAGCTTGTTGGTATTAACGATGCTGAAGAGGCTACAAATCAATCAATGAATGACTACATCTTAAAGGCAGTTATTCAGATGGGTTCACAAATTCTTCCTGTATCTTTATGGGATTATTTAAGATAAATTTTAATACAAAGCAAACGAATTAAACGGATTTAATTTAAATAAGAGAAGAAGGGATTTATATGCAGGTTATCGAAATTAAAACTACACCGGGTAAATATGAATTAGAAGTAACACCGGCAAAATTAGAGTATGATAACGATACCGTTCGCGATATGCAAGTGCAGACAACACCGTCAACACTTAAAATTGATGCGAAAAATATATCTGTAAAGATTGACAGTTACGAAAGTCGTAAATCAATAGGTTTAATGACTATGGGTGACAGAATCAGTTACACTGCAGAAAAGGCAGCTCAACATATTTCAGAAAAGACAAGAGAATATGTTGAAATGGGCAAAGAAATTTCAAAAGTTAATGAAGGTGCAAATATTCCTACTATAATTGCACAAAAGAGAATAAGTGAGTCAACTCCACACCTTGTAACAGCATTCTTCCCGAGTGTAGGGCCAACTATTACATGGGAACCTAATGAGCTTAATATGGAGTACACTCCTACCGAGCTTGATATTAACTGGCAGGAGCTTGACCGCTCTATGACATATATTGCAGGTAGTGTTAAGTTTAATGTTGTACAAAGAGCAAGTGTAGATATTGAATATGTAGGCGGTCCGAACTACTTCCCGAAGAGTTCTAACCCCGAGTATGATGCAAGTGCAGAATAATCGGCTAAAGTAAAAATCAAGGAGATTACATTATGATTTATAAAACAAGAGACTTTGGTGAAAGAGAAATTCCGGATTCAAAGGTAATAGTTTTCAAACAACCTGTTTTTGGTTTCGAAAACTACACACGTTATACTCTTATTGTAGATGAAGAAATTGGTAATCAGATTGTCTGGTTGCAATCTCTCGAAGAACCGGAACTTTGTTTCTTGTTATTTGACCCTTCAAAATTTGAGTCATTCTTTAAGCCTGAAGTCACAGACGAAGATTCAAAGCTTCTTGGTGAGGGAGATTATGTTTGTTGGACAATTTTATCTTTGAA
>JAFVWD010000176.1 GCA_017501865.1 Clostridia bacterium
CACTCAAAAGAAAAAATGATTCGCTTTTTGCTTTTATAAAAGGTGAAATTGACCATCATACAGCTCCCGGAATAAGAGAAGCTATAGATGATGCTTTGTCATCAGCAGAAACAGTAAAGCTTCTGGTGCTCGATTTTTCCGAGGTGAGTTTTATGGACAGCTCAGGTGTCGGTCTTGTAATGGGAAGATACCGTTATGCTGTTACTTTAGGTAAAAAGTTACGCATAGAAAACCTTGATGAACGTAATTATAAAATAATGATGATGTCAGGTATTTCTAAAATAGCCGAAGTGAATAAGAAAGGTGAGTAAAAATGAAAAAAATCAATCAGATGAAAATGGTTATAGAAAGCTGTTCCGTTAACGAGGGGTTCTCTCGTGTAGCGGTTTCTGCATTTGCAACACAGCTCGATATGACTGTAGATGAGCTGGGAGATATAAAAACAATTGTAAGTGAAGCGGTAACAAACTGTATTGTACATGCATACAAAGAGAAAATAGGAAAAATTTACATAACCTGTACTGTGTTTGAAGAGGGCATTTTGCGTGTCAGTATAAGAGACCGAGGTTGTGGAATTCCTGATGTAAAAAAAGCAAGAGAGCCGCTTTACACAAGTGTCGGCGGAGACCGCTCAGGACTTGGATTTTCTGTTATGGAAAGCTTTTCGGACAAGTTGTCGGTTCGCTCAAAGGTAGGAGTCGGAACGACTGTTACAATGGAAAAGAAGATAAGTGGTAAAAAAAGATGAACGAAAGAGACAGACTTATTTCTGATAATTTAGGGCTTGTTCATTCTTGTGCCAATCGTTTTAAAAACAGAGGAATTGAATATGAAGATTTGTTTCAGGCGGGCTGTGTCGGATTAATAAAGGCGGCAGACGGCTTTAACAGCGAACTTGGGTTTCAGTTTTCGACGTATGCAGTACCCGCAATATTAGGTGAAATTAAACGGATTTTCCGTGACGGCGGTGCTGTGAAGGTGAGCAGAGCTTTAAAGGAAAAGGCACGGGCAGTTTTGCAGGAAAAAGAAAAATTCACAAACGAAATGGGGTATGAACCGAGTGTTGCGGAATTGTCTGAGTATCTTGGTATTTCGCCCGCTGAAACGGCAGAATTACTTTTAGTTACTTTACCGCCTGTGTCATTAACCTCTGAAGATGAAAACGGAGAAAAGCAATTTGATATACCCATAAACGGAGAAGAAGAAAAGATAGCAGAAAGGTTGACATTAGATGAATGTTTATCATCACTTTCCGATAAAGACAGAGCAATAATAGAGCTGAGATACTTCAAAGGCGAAACCCAGACGGTGGTTGCAAAAAAACTCGGAATGACTCAGGTACAGGTGTCAAGAAGAGAAAAGGTTATATTAAAGCAGATGCGTTTACAAATGGCTGTTTGACAAATGTGACAAAAATTTCACAAAAAATGCTGAAAGAATGTATGTAAAAATGTCTCTAAATGTATAGAATGTACTTGAAAAAGAGGAGAAAATGTTATAAAATATATGTCGGTAAAAAATTAACAATGTAAAGGAGTCTATAAAAATGGGTCTTTTAAACAAAAAAACAGTTGATGATATCAACGCAAAAGGAAAAAAGGTTCTCGTTCGTTGTGACTTTAACGTTCCGCTTAAAGACGGTGTTATCACAGACGAAAACCGTATAACAGCAGCTCTCCCGACTATTAAAAAGCTTATCGGTGATGGTGCACAGGTAATTCTTTGCTCACACTTAGGCAAAGTTAAGAATGGTCCTAACGAAAAGGAATCACTTGCACCTGTAGCAAAAAGACTTTCAGAGCTTCTTGAAAAAGAGGTTGTATTTGCGGCTGACGATGTAGTAGTAGGCGAAAATGCTAAAAAAGCTGTTGCTGCTATGAATGATGGTGATGTAGTTCTTCTTCAGAATACACGTTTCCGTCCGGAAGAAACAAAGAACGGCGAAGAATTCTCAAAAGAACTTGCTTCTCTTTGCGACATTTATGTAAACGATGCTTTCGGTGCAGCTCACAGAGCACACTGCTCAACAGTTGGTGTTGCTTCATTTGTTGAAGAAGCAGCTGTTGGTTATCTTATGGGTAAAGAGCTTCAATACCTTGGTAATGCAGTTGAAAATCCTGTAAGACCATTTGTTACAATTCTCGGTGGTGCAAAGGTAGCAGACAAACTTAATGTTATTGAAAATCTTCTTAATAAGGCAGATACACTTATCATCGGCGGCGGTATGGCTTACACATTCTTAGCAGCAAAGGGCTATAGTGTAGGTACATCACTTCTTGACGAAACAAAAATTGATTATTGTAAAGATATGCTTAAAAAGGCAGAAGAAAAAGGTGTTAAAATCCTTCTTCCTGTTGATGTTACAATTACAAAAGCTTTCCCTGATCCGATTGATGCTGAAATCGCTATTCAGACTTGCGATGCAGACAAAATTCCTGCAGATATGATGAGCCTTGATATCGGTCCTAAAACTGCAGAGCTTTACGCAGATGCAGTTAAATCTGCAAAAACAGTTGTTTGGAACGGACCTATGGGTGTGTTTGAAAACCCGATTCTTGCAAAAGGTACTATTGCAGTTGCTAAAGCTCTTGCTGATACAGATGCTACAACAATCATTGGTGGCGGTGACTCAGCAGCAGCAGTAAACACATTAGGCTTCGGCAGCAAAATGTCACACATCTCAACAGGTGGCGGTGCTTCATTAGAATTCCTTGAGGGTAAGGCACTCCCAGGCATTGAAGCAGTTAATAATAAATAATATATCACGCACATTCGATGATTTTTTCACCCGAACTCGCGTATATTCATACGCTTCGGGGTGAAAGAAATCACCGACTGCACGCAATCTATCATTTATTATAGATTGAAGGTATATCACGCACATTCGATGATTTACACCTGAACTTACGTATCTTCATACGCTTCGGGGTGAAAGAAATCACCGACTGCACGCAATCTATCATTTATTATAGATTAAAGGTATATCACGCACATTTGATGATTTACACCTGAACTTATGTATCTTCATATGCTTCGGGGTGAAAGAAATCAAAGACTGCACATTTGTGTGGTGTGAAAAAATAAGATAATAAGAGGTTTATAAAAATGAATAAATCACTTCGTAAAGCAGTTATTGCAGGTAACTGGAAAATGAACAAAACACCTGCAGAGACAAAAGAAATTATTACAGCTATGAAACCGCTTGTAGCAGGTGCTGACTGTGACATTGTTCTTTGTGTTCCGTATATTGATATTTTTGCGGCACAAGAGGCAGCTGCAGGTTCAAATATTAAAATCGGTGCAGAAAATTGTCACTGGGCTGAGAGCGGTGCTTTCACTGCAGAGGTTTCTGCTCCTATGCTTAAATCAATCGGTGTTGAATATGTAATTATCGGACACTCAGAGAGAAGACAATACTTCGGTGAAACAGATGTTACTGTTAACAAACGTGTTCGTGCAGCTCTTAATTCAGGTCTTACAGTTATTCTTTGTGTTGGTGAGCTTCTCGAAGAAAGAGAGCAGGGCATAACAGAAGAAACAGTTCGTTTGCAGACAAAGATTGCACTTCAGGGTGTAACAGCTGAAGAACTCAAAAATATTATTATTGCTTACGAGCCTGTATGGGCAATAGGTACAGGTAAAACAGCTACTGCTGAGCAGGCAAATGAAGTTAACCACGCAATTCGTGAGGTTGTTGCAGAGCTTTATTCAAAGGCTGATGCAGATGCTCTTACAATTCAGTATGGTGGTTCAATGAACGCAGCTAATGCAGAAGAGCTTGTTGCTCAGGAAGATGTTGACGGCGGTCTTATCGGCGGTGCATCTCTCAAAGCAGAAGATTTTGCAGTAATTGTTAAGGCTGCAAGCAAATAATCAGATTTTAGTGAGGTGAATTCAGGTTGAGTTCACCTCTAAAATAATATAAAGGCGGATTTAAAAATGTCAGAAAAAGTACTTCTTATAGTAATGGATGGTATCGGCTATTCTAAAACAGGCTTGGGTGATGCGGTAACACTTGCAAATACACCTGTTCTTGATAAGCTTTTAAAGGAATGTCCTAATACACGTCTTAAGGCTCACGGTGATGCAGTAGGTCTCCCTTCAGATGATGATATGGGTAACAGTGAGGTTGGTCACAATGCTCTCGGTTGCGGTCAGATTTATTCTCAGGGTGCGAAGCTTGTAAATGAATCAATTGAGTCAGGTAAAATTTACTCCTCAAGTGCCTGGAAGGAAATCAGCGATAACTGCATTTCCAACAACAGCACACTTCATTTTATAGGACTTCTTTCAGATGGTAATGTTCACTCCAATATTTCACATCTTATTGCAATGTTAAAGCAGGCAAAAGCAGATGGTATAAAAAATGTACGTGTTCACATTCTTCTTGATGGCCGTGACGTTCCTGCAACAAGTGCACCTGTTTATGTAGAACAGCTCGAAAGTGCTTTGGCAGAACTCAATGACGGCAGCTTCTCAGGCAAAATAGCAAGTGGCGGCGGCAGAATGAAAATTACTATGGACCGTTACGAAGCAGATTGGAATATGGTTAAATTGGGCTGGGATACTCACGTTAAGGGTATAGGCAGACAGTTCTCTTCTGCAACAGAAGCTATAAATACCTACAGAAGTGAAAATGCAGATGTAATCGACCAGGATTTACCTCCGTTTGTAATTGCAGAAAACGGTGCTCCCGTTGGTGAAATTAAAAATAAAGACAGCGTAATTCTCTTTAACTTCCGCGGTGACAGAGCGCTTGAGCTCAGTATGGCGTTTGATTATGCTGAGTTCGATAAATTTGACCGTGGTGAAAAATTAGATGTTGTTTATGCAGGTATGTTACAATATGATGGCGACTTAAAGCTTCCGGAACGTTATCTTGTAAATCCGCCTGAAATAAAAGCAACTCTTTCAGAATTACTTGTTTCACAAGGTAAAAATCAGTTTGCAGTTTCAGAAACTCAGAAGTACGGTCATGTAACATATTTCTGGAATGGTAATAAGAGTGACAAATTCAGCGAAGAGCTTGAAACTTATCTTGAAATTCCTTCAGATAAGGTTTCATTTGATGAACGTCCTTGGATGAAATCTGCAGAAGTAACAGATGCAGTAATAGAAGCAATAAAATCAGAAAAGTACGACTTTATTCGTTGTAACTATCCTAATGGCGATATGGTAGGTCATACAGGCTCTCTTGAAGCAACTATTATCTCTGTTGAAGCAGTAGATATTGCATTGGCAAGAGTTTTAAAGGTAGCTGATGAATATGGTGTAACTGTTCTCATAACTGCTGACCATGGTAATGCAGATGAAATGCTTGAGGAAAACAAAAAAGGTGATGTTCAGGTTAGAACTGCACACTCACTTAATCCTGTTCCGTTTATTATCTACAGCAAAAACAGCTATGAGCTTAAAGAAGGTAATTTCGGCCTTGCAAACGTAGCTCCTACTGTAGCATCAATATTCGGAATTGAACCATACGACACATGGGAAGAAAGTATGATAAAGTAATTTTTGATTTTTAATTATATGAGAGGAGGTAAATTATGGGGATTCCTAAACCAATATTAAAGCTCGTTTGGAAAAACACAGAAAAAGGAGATATAAAAAGACTTGCTATGCAGTCAGCTCCTGATGGTGTTAAAGAAATATGCGATATTCCGTACATTGATGATGGTAAGTGGCAACATAAGCTGGACGTTTATTATCCTGAGGATAAAGAAAACGAACAACTGCCTGTTATTGTTGATATTCACGGTGGCGGTTGGATGTACGGTGACAAAGAGCTTAATAAGTACTATAATATGGTGCTGGCTTCTAAAGGATTTACTGTGTTTAGTATGAGCTATACTCTCTGGCCTGAAACAATTGTGCCTGAACAGCTTAAAGAAATAGCAGAAGCACTTTTATGGATTAACAATAATTTATCTTCTTACCCCTGTGACAGAAAAAAGATAATGCTTACAGGCGACAGTGCAGGCGGTCAGCTGGCGTTGTATTCGGCGGTGCTTTCACGTAGCAGTGTTTTAAGAGATGTTTTTTCTGTTAAGGATTGTGGTTTGAAATTTACTTGTCTCGGACTTGTGTCGGTTGTGGCAGATATGGGTTCAAATTCAATTATAAGCTTGTATACCAAGGGAATGTGGGGTAAAAATTATGCTTCAAGTCCTACTTCACGATATATGAATTTCAGAGATATTGCGAAATTTTCAAATTTGCCTCCGACGGTGCTTATAACCTCTTCGGGTGATGTTATAGCACAAAGGCAGACCATATCTACATATAATAAAATAAAGGAATTAGGTGTCAGAACAGAGCTTTATAATTACGGTAAAGCAGACGGGAAACACTTACCGCATGTTTTCTCGGTATTATATCCGTATTCCGAATATGGTAATGATGCAATAGATAATATGCTTAATTTCTACAGAGATACATTTTGAGTAAAAAAAGCAGATGGAACTTTTCGTTTCATCTGCTTTTTAAA
>JAFVWD010000177.1 GCA_017501865.1 Clostridia bacterium
TATGCAGATGCATGCAGACCGGGTAACCCGAGAGACACAAGTGTCGAAGAAATTATTGACCTCTATAAAAGCTTGTTATAACAATCGTTATAAAAAGCCGACTGCTACAATTTTTTGTAGCAGTCGTTTTTTTAGTGTGAACGGAAATCCGTCTGAAAAAACTACGGTTCATATAATTAATTTTACTTAACGGCTGTTTTCTGCAAAAAACGAAACAACTCTTATGCCTGTATAAATAATAAGAAAGGCAGAGAGAATTTTTTTTATAACAAAAATAGATTTATAGGTTTTGGTAAGTTTTTCAATATTTTTTAAGGTTTTAAGACAATAATCCATACTTTTCTCCTTTTAGTTACTTCTTTATTTTATTTCGGATGATGTGAGTAAAACGGCATGAGAAATTCCGGGTATGCTTTCGCCTTGTAAAGAAGAGGTTGGCGAGAGCAAAGCACCTGTGCCTACAAACAGAACACGGTTCAGTTCTTTTTTTCTTAATTTATTAATTATATAAGAACAAACCACACTTGCACTACAGCCACAACCGGAACCGCCTGAATGAACATCCTGACTTTCAAGGTCATATATTAAAGTACCGCAGTCGTTGTGAACCTGAGAAATATCTATGTTATTTTCCTTAAATAACAGCTCCCTTAAAAGGCGGCTTCCGACTTTCCCTAAATCTCCGGTGAGAATTAAGTCGAAATCCTCGGGCTTTGTGTGCGTATCGCTCATAAAGGTACTTATTGTTTCAGCAGCAGAGGGTGCCATAGCGGCGCCCATATTATTAGCATCGGTTATACCTAAATCTCGTATTTTACCAAAGGTAACCGCTGCAATTTTCGGGTTGTCTCCATCATCGTTTTTTACAACTGCAGCACCGGCACCTGTTACAGTCCATTGTGAGGCAGGGGAGCGCTGTCCGCCGTACTCCAAGGGATTTCTGTATTGTCTTTCAGCAGAACAAAAATGCGACGATGTTGCGGCAACGGCAATATTCAGTGCGCCTGAGTCAATCAGTGTTGACGAAAGTGCTAAGGAAAGTGCCATAGTCGAACAAGCCCCGTACAATCCTGAAAAAGGAAAGCCGAATTCTCTGAGCGCAAAGGAAGAGCCGATGCATTGATTTAACAAATCACCGGAAAAACAACAGTCAATGTCTTCCGGCGTTATGTTAGCTTTTGAGAGAGCATGACTGACAGCATCCTTAATAAGCTCGCTTTCTGCTTTTTCAAATGTATCTTTTCCAAGGAATTCATCCTCGTGAATTTTATCAAATTCATTTGCTAACGGACCTTCGCCTTCTTTTTTCCCGACAACACCTGCGTTACCTATAATGCTTGGCAAAGTTGTAAGCATAATTGTATATCTTCCGATTCTTTTAGGCATAATTTCACCTCGGAATTATTTTACCCAGAAAAAATCGGAATATAAAAAGGAATTTTCTTTAAGAGTTGCATCTTAAGAAAATTCCTTTTGTCATCTTAAATATATTTTATTTGTTGTGTGTTTCTTTGTATACCTTGTTAAGTACATCAATAAGAATATCAACATCAAGAGGCTTTGCAATATGTTCGTTCATACCAGCATCAAATGCATTTTTTCTGTCTTCACTGAACGCATTTGCAGTCATTGCGATAATAGGGATATCTGCAATGTCAACATGATCAGAACCGCGTATTTTTCTTGTTGCGGTGTAACCGTTCATAATAGGCATCTGAATATCCATAAGAACAAATTCATAGTAACCGCGTTCTGTTTTTTCAAGTATCTCAACAGCTACGGTTCCGTCTTCTGCTTCGTCAATAACAAAGCCTTCTTCTTCAAGAAGCTCGCGGGCAATCTCCCTGTTTATGGCATTGTCTTCAACAATGAGAATTCTCTTGCCTTTTAATTCGGGGAGAAGAGTAACTGCCTCTTCTGATTTCTTTTCAACTTCAACAGCTTTGTCAGCTTTAAAGGTGAAAGTGAATTCTGTACCGAAGCCAAGCATACTGTTGTAGGTAAGAGTACCACCCAACAGATTAACAAGGTTCTTTGTAATAGCAAGACCTAAGCCTGTTCCCTGTACACCACTCTGAGTTGTATTGTATTCACGTTCAAAGGCATTGAAAAGGTGCTTCTGGAATTCTTCACTCATACCAACACCGGTATCCTCTATTCTAACCTGGAAATATGCAAGGTTATCGTCAGGAGATTTTAATTCTGTTACCTGGTATGTTATTGTACCGCCGGAATTGGTGAATTTTAAAGCATTGCTGAGTAAGTTGATAATTATTTGAGAGATACGAAGAGAATTGGTATAAATCAAAGGAGTGTTTATGGTTGCACTTGTATTGAATTTAATGCCCTTCTGCTCCATATCGTGAGTAAACATTTCCTTTAATTTGTTGATTAATTCAGAGAAATCGACAACCTCACGATTAAGCTCAAGTTTACCACTACCTATACGTGCCATATCAAGAACGTTATTTATAATACTGAGCATATGCTCGCCTGAGTTCTTTGCCTTCTTGAGCGCATCAAGAGCAATTTCCTTATTATCTATATTCTTTTCAGCAATTGTGTTAAAGCCTAAAATAGCATTCATAGGAGTACGGATGTCATGAGACATATTGAACAGGAAATTGGATTTTGCCTGTTCTGCATGTTTTGCCTTATCAAGAGCATCTACAAGAGTTCTGTGCTGCATTAACTGTTCTTTAACTGTTTCTTCTATGCTCTTGAAAGCCCATACCTGTTCGTGTGCTTCACCTATACGAGCTATGTATATCTGATAGTGCAGAATTTTACCCTCATATGGAACTTCATAATTAATTCTGAAGCAAGGGTTTTCTCTGAGCCTTTCAGTAACAGAATTAAGCTCAGTCTGAGCCTTGACATATTCTCGCTGATTTGGTGCGAGGCACATATCAAGATAACTATGAAAGCTGACTGTATAAGGGATTTCCTTTAAGAGATTTACTTTGAATTCCTCTGGGAATTGGTCAGACAGAATATACGGAACACCAATATCTTTTTTTGCATTTACATAGTAAAGAGATTCGTATTCTATACAGAGTCCTTCAATAACCCTCAAGCGCTGCTGAGCATCATCGAGAGCAGCAGATATTCTTTGTCGCTGTGTAAGCTCTTGTTCAACTATATTGTCAATACAACGGAAAGCAACGATAACTTTTGCGTTTTCGCTGTTTTTTACCGGGATGAATCTTATTTGCATATATTGTGTTTCATTGTTGTTTGTTTCTCTGTAATTAAGCTCATAAGGCTTACCTTCATGGAAACCTGAAGCTAAAACCTTTTCCATTTTGGTTCCTTCAAGGAAAAGGGTTTTGTCATCCGGATGCACGTGTTCTTTTGCATAATTCATAAAAATAGCATCATAGCTTGAAATGGCAATATCTGCAGTAGAAAAAGAGTTCGAAGTTGATTCATCGTAATTCTTTGTGCATTTAAAAACACCATCTTCTTCATAAATGAAATATATTGCAGAATATTCCTCCGAAAGTGTCTGAATAATTTCGTTTCGGTTTTTTAATTCTTTTTGCTGAAGAAGAAAAGCCTGCATTTCATCTGTAGTAAAACTGGATGCCATATTCGGTGAAGCGATTTCCTGAATCATAACAGAATAACATTCCTTGAATTCAGGTGTGTCAATATTTGTGAAGGCTGCACCATAACGGCTGAAATTCGGTGAATTAAATAATAACTTGCCCTTTTCGAGATTGTTGGTAATAGGACAAAAAGTACACGGAGTATCTCTTTCGGCAATAGTTTTATAGCATATTGCGCCCTCAACAACCTTTGGGAAAAAATTCTTTAAGGCATCATTAGCATAACGAATGCAATAATCTCTTCCGACAATATACATTCCGTTTTCGAAATTTATGTCAAACATTAAAAATACTCACTTCTTTTCGTAATCAGATTATTTTTCCGGATATTTTTGTTCGTAAGCAACAATCGCTTCTTCAATAATGGAAACTGCATCTAAAACACCCTTGACTTCATCAATGGCGGTTTCTTTTCCTTCAAGTGTTTTGTACACTGAGAAGAAGTGCTTCATTTCATCAAAAATATGAGTCGGAAGCTGGCTTATATCCTTATAAGTGTTATAGGTAGGGTCATTGAACGGTATCGAGATAATTTTGTCATCGGCAGCACCGTTATCAAGCATAGTAATAACACCTATAGGATAGCATTCAACAATTGACATAGGTTGTATCTGCTCTGAGCAGAGAACAAGAACATCAAGAGGGTCGTTGTCTTTTGCAAAGGTGCGGGGAATAAAGCCGTAATTTGCAGGGTAGTGAGTAGATGTATGCAGTACCCTGTCAAGCCTTAAAAGCCCTGTTTCCTTGTCTAACTCATATTTCATTTTACTACCCTTGCTTATTTCAATTACCGCCGCATATGAGGAACGTGAAATTCTTTCAGGGTTTATATCATGCCAGATATTCAAAAAAATCGCCTCTTGATAATTATTTTGTTTCGAGAGAATTTAAATATTCTTCAGGAAGTTCATCGTAATACATATACATATTTTTACCGTATCGTTTTGAATAATAAAGTGCTTGGTCAGCCTTTTCCATAACAGCCTCATAGGTTGTTGCATCCTCAGGACATTTTGCAATACCTATACTTGCATGGAAATCAATTGATTCATCTTCAATTTTAATGTTTTCCTGCATTAAATCAAGAAGCTCCTGGGCACGGGTTGAAACAACATCATTTTCAATAGGATGTGGTAAAAATACTAAGAATTCATCGCCGCCAAAACGGCCTAAAATATCTGTGTGACGGAAAATACGACGTATGCAGTCACCGAACTCGTGTAAAACATCGTCACCAAATGCATGACCGTAAGTGTCATTGATTTTCTTGAAATTGTCAAGGTCTATAAACATAAGGACACCTGTACCGCCATCACCTATATGTTTTGAAATTTCTCTGTTTACAGCTGCCTTGTTGTAAAGGAGTGTAAGTGGGTCTGTGTCTCTGTCGTGCTCAATATATCTTCTTAATGTGAGTTCCTTCGCTTTTGTTTTAATCATATAAGTGTTAAGAACGACACCTAAGAAGTAAAAGCTTACGGCATTTAAAATATCAACCGAAGCAACTGACCAGTCTTTGACGTAGTTACTGCAGATGCAGAAAATTACAACCTGAATTGCGTTGAATGTAATAAGTCTCCAGGGACGATCGATTATAATCATCGGAATAGCTATTAAGAATACACAGAAGGTTGTGCTTGTGATATTAGGACTGTTAAAGGTGCCGAGAATAATAGCATAAGCAAAAATTGCAAAAATAGATAAATATGTTATAGGAGTAATTAAATCCGGCTTCTTTTTTAAAAATCTCCATGCCGAAAGAAGTACACCTAATTCACAAATGAATAATGCCGCATATAAAAACATATTGCGTTCATATGAGTCTTCTAAAATGGAAATTATAAACAAGACAAAGAAAATTACAGAACCAAGGCTTGATGTAACTAAAAGAATTCCTTTATTTTTCTCTTCTCTTGCTGATCTTATAGAATCATATTCATCCTTTGTAATACCCGCATAGATGAATGTTGTTATTAAATATTCTTTTACTTTTTGTAACATAAATACCTCCCAAGCTGCACAATTGAGCACAGCATAAAACTACATTCTATTTAGAATATTGTACTATAAACTGACGTTAAAAGCAACAGTTTATTGGAAAAAATGTCAAAAAAATCGTGTTTTTTGCAATAAATTTGTTTTTAATGTTAAAAAAGTGTTAATTTGACGAATGAAAGTAATTGTGTTATAAAGTAAATATATTTCAAGAGAAGAACAGGGTGGTTGTGTGTCAGAGGAATTTCGTATAAAGCCTGTAGCTAAAATAATAAATGGTTACAAGGAAAAATTTGGTGTTCCGAGACAAAGCGGACTTGCTGAGTCTGTTGAGTCAAGAATAGTGTTCGAGCCTGAGTTTCGTGATGAGAATATGCTCAGAGGAATAGAGCAATATTCACATTTATGGCTTATATGGGGTTTTTCTGAAAATACAGAAAAATGGTCACCCACGGTAAGACCGCCGAAATTAGGCGGAAATGAGCGCATCGGAGTTTTCGCTACCCGTTCTCCGTTCAGACCAAATTCTCTGGGACTTTCATGTGTTGAGGTTTTGCGTGTTGAAAAAACATCTCAAGGAAAAGAACTTGTAGTCGGCGGTGCAGATTTGGTTAACGGCACTCCTGTTTTTGATATAAAACCATATTTGCCCTATGTTGACAGCAAGCCGGGTGCACAAGGCGGATTTTCAGATGAGCATAAAAATGACATTTTGTCAGTAGAATTTTTGGAGTCGGTAAAAGGAGTTTTATCGGAAAAGGATGCAGAAGAGCTTACTGAAATTCTTTCTTTGGACCCGAGACCGCAGTATCAGAATGACAGCGAAAGAATTTACGGAATGGATTACAAAAATTTTAGGGTTAAATTCAGATGTGCTGAAGAAAAAATAACAGTAGTTGAAATACAAAAGGAGAAAATTGATGATAGAAATTAAACCTTCGTTTTATAACGAGTTTAAATGTACTGCCGACAAATGCAGTGACTCCTGCTGTGTTGGCTGGGAAATAGTTGTTGATGAAAAAACAAAAAACAAATATAAATCGTTCGGAACGGATTTCGGCAGAAAAATATGTGACAGCCTTATTGAGGATGAAGACGGCGATATATGCTTTAAATTGGATGAAAGAGAAAGGTGTCCGTTTCTGAATTCGGAAAATCTCTGTGATATCATAATAAACTGCGGAGATGAAAGCTTGTGTGATATATGCAGCGAGCATCCGCGATTTTACAATGAATTTTCTTTTTGCACCGAATGTGGGTTAGGGCTTTGTTGTGAGGAGGTTTGTCGTTTGCTTCTTGAAGATGAAGCTCCGTTGGAGTTTATAATGTCAGATGATGGGGCAGAAGAAGAGGATGATGAGTTTTATAGAGATTTATATGAAATAAGAGAGTTAATTTATGATGTTCTGAAAAACGATTGTCAGTATAATAATAAGCTTGAAAAAATTGTTGAATTGGTAGAAAAGGAATACGGGTGCAGTATAAAAATTGCCGGATATGATGAAATCTTAAGGCTTTACAAAGAAACAGAGCCCATAAATGAAGAATGGACTCAATATATCAGTTTGCTTGTTGACAATGCTGAAGAATACCTGAAAAAAGAAAAGCCGTTTGACATAGCGACAAACGGCGGAAATATGTATTCAAAAATACTTGCTTACATAATATTCAGAAATCTCTCTGAGGTTGCCTGTTACAAAAATGAAGGCTTTTGCGAAACGCTTGCTTTTTGTATAGAAAGTGTAAGGTTTATAAAGCTGTGTGATATAAAAACATTTTGTGAAAAAGGTACTCTGACAATACGTGACAGAATAAATAACCTGAAAAACTGGTCAAAACAAATTGAATATAGCGATGTCAATAAGGACAAGTTGATTTTTAAATAATCTCAGTTATCTCACTCAACGCTCTGACAATGTAATCGGGTTTTACATTGTCAGGGCATTTTTCGTTGTTTTTATTGAACCATATGGTTTTTATTCCGTAGCTGTTACCACCGGTAATATCGGCAGACATACTGTCACCTATCAGAATAACATTTTCTTTTTCAGGGTTTCCGAGTTCAGCAAAACAGTAGTCGAAAAATTCACGAGCAGGCTTACTTATGCCTATATCCTCCGACAAAAATAATTTTTTGAAAAATCTGTCAAAGCCACTAATTGAAAGGCGGTTTTCCTGAACAGCTCTGAAGCCGTTCGAAACAACATACAAGTCATATTTTCGGCTGAGGTAATTAAGTAAATCCTCTGCTCCGTCAACCTCGTATGCAGAGCTTGCTATTTTGCCTTCGAAAAGCTCTTCAAATACCGCTCCGTCAGCTTCAATCCCCAATTTACCGAGGATAATATTCCACCGGTTTTCTTTCAGGTATTTTTTGTCGATTTCACCCTGCTCAAGCCTTTTCCATATGGCAATATTTTCACGGGTGAAGGTGGAGAAGACATCGGGAGTGTAGGGAATGTCATATTCTTCAAAAATTTCAATTATTGCCTGCTCGGAGCATTTGGCAAAATCTATTAACGTGTTATCAATATCAATTAAAATAATCATAATAAAGCAGTGTTGACAACATATTGGAATGAATCAATATCTATAGTTTCCTTAGCGGTTCCGTTAGCGGCAAAGCATTCGGTTAACGAGGGTGTTGCGTTGTTGTGAATACAAAGCTCAGTAAAAGCAATGTCCATAACATCGCACACGCTGTCACCGTTTAAATCACCGTTTACAATAAGTGTGTACTCATCAATTTTTTCATCGCCACGGTAAATCGAAATTATAGTACCCGTACCAAGAAAATCCTTTTCAGCTAAAGTGACACTTGCAGTTATCTCATATGAAACTTCTTCAGAAATGTTGAGAACATCATCAATTTTTTCACAACAGTTAAACTCTGTGAAAACGAGCTTTTCGTCTTCGTCAATGGTTGTCTCTTCAACAGGTGTCATATAAATTTTCGGAATTTCTTCAGTCTCAAGAACAATGTCGCAGTTAAGGCATTTTCTTTGCTTTTCACCAACCTCTGTCTGGGTAGCCTCTTTTATTGTAATCCATTCAGATGGTGCGTGAACATCTTCGGTTTGTGTATAAGATGCTTTAACCGTGCGGTTAAAGTTAGGTGAATTGAATATTTCACAGGTTATTTTGCAGTCGTTGTACTCCATACCGTAAATCCAATAATAAGAGCCGAAGGAAGCTACATCAGGTTTAAAAACTTCTGTTTCTTCCATAGTTTCGGGGTCATATCTGAACACAGTATCAGGAGAGTTGTAATAGAGGTGGTGTCCGTCGCAAAGTAGCTTGGAATAACTACCGGGATAATAAGAGGTTGCTTTAGGTCTCCATGTGTAAGAGAGCTTTTTTAACTCTGTTGATTCGCCTGTTTCGACATCTGTAAGATGATTCAGGGTTTTATCTGTAGAGTTTATATAATAGAATTCATCGTCTAAAAGTTGAATTGCGGTGGTGATGTTTTTCCAATAATAATCATCATAAGTTGTGTCTGTAGGGAATGAAAAATAGTCAATATTTCCGTTACCGTCATCGTGTTCCGTTTCTATCATACCTGCAGTAGAACGCAGGAAATTCTCGTGTTTAACTCTTCCTGCCATATCCCAAACAGGGTCATCCCAGGTAATATCAACATGGTAAGGAATATCGTTGAGGTAAACAATATTCCATGCGTGGTTGAGGGTATCGGAAGAACAGTACATACTTTTCATGCCTATTTTGCCCAGAAGGTAGTCATAGGCAAGAGTGTAACCCATACATACAGCATCTCTCAGAACGAGAACACCGTAAGCATTGTAAGAGGTCTGAGTTATAGTGCCGTCAAGAAGGCGGTCATAGTCATACTGACAGGTTTCGGCAATACGGTCATGAATAAGAAGTAATTTTTCAATATCAGAAAGCTTTTCGTTGTCTTTTATTCCTATGAGAATTTTTTCTCCGGCTTCTTCTAATTCGGCATGCATTTTTATATACTCATCCTTTGTGAAATAAGAGTAGAATACAATACCGGTTATTTTACTGCCTGAATAGTTAATTCCCATACCGGATATTCTGAAAAGCTCAGGGGAGTTGTACCATATAAGCTCCTGAAGAGCACGTGTGTTTTCATCACTTTTAGGTATATTGAATTTACTTAAGTCGATATTAGCCATGGTAGAAGAATCTCCGTTAACAAGCTTCAACTGCTCTACCATATACTGATTGAATTCATCAAGATCAAAATACTGTGACAAGTCTACAGTTGATGAAACAGCATTATGTAAGGTAGGGTATTTTATCGCAGATTGCGGATAGAAAATTTCTGCAGCAAAGGCAAAATTAGTGTTAATAAGTAAAAGAATTGCCGATAATAAAGCTGTTAAAAATTTTTTTAATGTTTTATTCATAATACCACCTCATATAATTATTATAAAGCAAAATAACAGCTCAATCAATTCATTATATATATAAAATTAACCGGCTTTATTTATGAAAAATAACCATCGGAAAACCGATGGTTATTTTTTTATAATTTTTCAATTTTATCAGCGAGAACTTCTAACCAATCACCGTCGAAGAGCTCTATTGTACCTGCATCAACTGCCGCGGCAAGTTTGTTGTTTATAGGCAATTTTGCAACTGTGTCAACGCAGTGTTCTTCTGCGATTTCATCAATGTGACTGTCTCCGAAAATACTGTGTCGTTTTTTGCAATCAGGACACTCAAAATAAGACATATTTTCTACGAAGCCAAGAACAGGAATATTCATAAGTGAAGCCATCTTAACAGCTTTTTCAACAATCATTCCGACAAGCTCCTGAGGGGAAGCAACAATAACAATTCCGTCTACAGGAATGCTCTGGAAAACTGTAAGCGGAACGTCACCTGTTCCCGGTGGCATATCAACAAACATAAAATCAACATCATTCCATATAACATCTGTCCAGAATTGCTTGACTGTACCTGCAATAACAGGACCTCTCCACACAACAGGATCTGTTTCGTTTTCAAGTAAAAGATTAACAGACATAACTTCTATACCTGTTTTTGTTGAGCAAGGTAAAATTCCCTGTTCAGTTCCCTGTGCACGTTCTTTTAAGCCAAATGCCTTCGGTATTGAGGGACCGGTAATATCAGCATCAAGAATAGCAGTGGAAAAACCACGTCTTTTCATAGAAACTGCAAGAAGCGAGGTGATAAGTGATTTACCGACACCACCTTTACCGCTGACAACACCAATGACTTTTTTAATTTTTGAAAGCTCATGTGGCTTTTCAATAAGACTCTGCGGTTCTCTTGAAGAACAGTTCTGACTGCAAGAACTGCAATCGTGTGTACATTCGCTCATTAAAATCATCTCCTAATAATGTAAAAGGTATAATACCATAATAAAAGAGAAATATCAAGACAAGCATAAAAGAATTTTCATCTTCACAGCTTCTTTTTGTATTTTGCCCTGTCAGAGCGGGAGTATTATACTATATTGCCGTAAAAACAAGAACATTGTGCTTTTTGTTTTAAATCTTGTGAAAAAATGAGAAGTTTTTGTGAATGAAAAACTATTGACATTTTGCCTCGATTTTTATATAATGCAATGAGCGACTGTCTGTGGCTATTAAAAGACAGCGGTTAAATTTGTAAAACAGGTTGTTATTTTACCACTTCTCACACTACTTAAATAATTTACCTGAATAATAGATAGGAGTTAAATAAAATGAAAAGAACTTACCAGCCTAAAAAAAGACACAGAAAAATGGAGCACGGCTTCCGTAAAAGAATGGCAGACAGAAACGGCCGCAAGGTACTTGCTCGTCGTAGAAGAAAAGGCAGAAAACAACTCACTTATTAAGTATAAGCTTAAGGGTTAAACCTGAGCCGAGGAGAGAACAAGTGTCAGACTTCGTCACACTAAAAACCAATAGCGATTTTCGTCGCTTATATAATAGAGGTAAGGCTGTAACTAATCCTGCGTTGGTAATGTATTATTCTAAAAACCGCGCGGGAATTTGCCGTATAGGTATAACTACGAGTAAAAAGATTGGCAATGCGGTAGAACGCAACCGTTCAAGGCGGGTTATAAAAGAGGCATTCAGAAATACTTCAAAAAAGTTTAACGGCGGTTATGACATTGTTTTTGTTGCGCGTAGCAGAACTAAATATCAGAAAAGCACATATATCGCTTCTGTTATGGAAAAAATGTTTTCTCAGGAGGGTATGCTCTTGAATGAAGAGGGTACTGAATAATGAAACAAGCGATTTTAAAATTTATTAAGTTTTATCAGAGAAGAATTTCTCCGCTTTTTCCTCCGAGATGCCGTTTTTATCCGACTTGTTCTCAATATGCAATAGGTGCAATAGAAACTCACGGTGTTTTTAAAGGTTTAATTCTTGCCATTTGTCGTCTTATGCGTTGTAATATTCTTTTTCCCGGTGGAGTGGACCCTGTTCCGCCCAAAAAGGAGAAAAAATGTAAATGCAAAGACAGACACTAAGAAGAAAGGACTTACATTATAATGTATGATGCTATCAGAGCGTTTTTTGCGCCTCTTTTAAGTTGGCCGCTTAGCTTTCTTTATGAGTGGACCGGTAGTTATGTTTTAGCAATTTTCTTATTGACACTTTTTATAAAATTACTGCTTCTTCCTGTTTCAATAAAGCAACAGAAGAATTCTGCAAAGCAGACAAGACTCAATGCAAAGGTAAACAGAATAAGACAGAAATATGCAAATAATCAGCAAAAAGCACAGCAGGAAATTCAGGAGCTCTACCAACGCGAGGGCTTTGGTGCTGCGAATATGGGTTGTATGCCTATGATTATTCAGATGCTTGTTATGATTGGTCTTTACGGAGTTATGTATAAACCAATTTCAAGTGTGTTGCGTTTCAGCAGTGAAAAAGTTGAAGCAATGAAAAAAGTAATGGCAACAGTACTTGAAGCTTCAGGAGAATCAGGTAAACGCGGTCGCAGTAATGTAAGTATGGATGAAATAAACATACTTAAAAGCTACAAAGATTTTTCGGGTGAGCTTACAGAAGCGATAGGTGCAGAGAATTTTGCAGATTTAGCTGAGTTCAGTGAAAAATTCAAATTTTTAGGTCTCGACCTTTCAGTTACACCGGATAAAGGTGATTTTAACGCATATTGGATTATTCCTATTCTCGCATGTATTACAGCAATGATCTCTTCGATTTATATGTATATGAAGCAAAGAAAGCAAAATCCTGAAATGGCAAAGAATCCTGCTATGGGTTGTATGACATTTATGTCACCTGCAATGTCACTTATTTTCACATTTATGTTCCCGACAGGTGTAGGTGTTTACTGGATTATTTCTAACATACTTTCATTTGTTCAGCAAGTATTGGTTTCAATACTTTACAGTCCGAAGAAGGTTATAGCACAACAGATGGTGGACGAAACTGTTGTAAGACGTTCAAAAGAAAACACTACAAAATTACGTGTAGAAAACGAAAAGAAATAAGGTGTTACAATGATTAAAGAAGCAATTGGTGTTGCTGCAACAATAGATGAAGCAAGAAAAATCGCAATTAACAGCCTCAACGCACCTATAGATGCAGATGTTAAGGTTGAAATTGTGAGTATGCCAAAGAAAAAGGTTTTAGGACTTTTTGGCGGTGCAGATGCAAAGGTAAAGGCTTTTTATGATGACGGTGTTGAAGAAAAGGCACCTGTAGCAGAGAAAAAGTCTGAAAATAAAAAACCTGAGGCTAAAAAACCTGAGGCTAAAAAGCCTGAGAACAAACCTGCACAGAAAAAAGAGAAGCCACAACCAAAGCCTGAAAAAGAAATTGATCTTTCAGGTATTGAAGCAAAAGAAAATGATGCTACAAATTATTTGAAATCCATTCTTGTAGGTATGGGCTTTGAAGACGCAAAGGTTACTGTAAAAGAAACTGAAGAAGATTTATTCTTTGAAATTACTTCTGAGGAAGATTACGGCAACATTATAGGCAGACGCGGTGAAACACTTGATGCACTTCAGTATCTTACAAGACTTTATGTTAACCGTGCTGAAAAAGACAGCAAAAGAGTTGCACTTAATGTTGGTGATTACAGAAAACGTCGCGAAGAGACTCTCAAAGCACTTGCAAAACGTCAGGCTTCAAGAGCTATTAAATATCGCAGAAGCTGTGTTCTTGAACCTATGAATCCATACGAAAGACGTATTATTCATACAACAGTTCAGGAAATAAGCGGTGTTTCTTCTCATTCTGTAGGTGAAGGCGAAAACAGAAGAGTTGTTATTGTTTCTGATAACTGTGATAATTCTAAACGTGGTGGCTATTCAAAGGACCACAGAAACAACAGAAGAGAAAGAAGACCTCAGTATGTTCCTGAGACTCCGAAGGAGCCAAGAGAACGTAAGGTGGATGCAGCAGCATCTTCACGTTACGGAAAAATTGAGCCTAAATTTACTCAGAATACTGATACTGCTGAATAATTTTCACTTGACAACGAAAAAATAAAGGTATATTATAAATTTATATTGAAAATCGTTGATTAAGAGAGTAGAGACGGAAGGTTTCTTCAGAGAGCATACCGGTTGGTGCAAGGTATGAGTTACACCGTCTTGAAGACCACTTATGAGTGCGGTGTGAAGCGCTGTGCGATAAACACTGCCGTCTGTGTCGCGTTAAGACATTCTCGAGTGGCAGTGTAGTACTGCAATTTGGGTGGAACCGTGGAGTAATACTTCATCCCATATTTATATGGGGTGAAGTTTTTTGTTTTTATTAATTAACTAAGAAAGGCGGAATATATATGATTAAAGTAAAACTTCGTGATGAAGTAAAGGAGTTTCCGAAAGGAACTTCTCCGGCAGATATTGCAAAAGAAATAAGTATGGGACTTTACAGAAACCTTTGCGCATGTACAGTTAACGGTGCAATGGCTGATGTAAGAACTGAGCTTAATGAGGACTGTGAAGTAAATCTTCTTACATTTGACAGTGAAGAAGGCAAACACGCATTCTGGCATACTGCTTCTCATATTTTAGCACAAGCAGTAAAAAGACTTTATCCTGAAACAAAGCTTGCTATAGGTCCTGCTATAGATAACGGATTTTATTACGATTTTGATTCTGAGGTTTCATTTACACCTGAGACTCTCGAAAAAATCGAAGCAGAAATGAAAAAAATTGTAAAAGAAGATATAGCTCTTGAAAAATTCCTTGTGGAGCCTGATGAAGCTGTAAAGCTTATGGAGGAGCAAGGCGAAATTTATAAGGTGGAGCTTATAAAAGAGCACGCAGGTAAAAATGAGCCTATAAGCTTTTATAAGCAAGGCGAATTCTGTGATGTATGTGCAGGTCCGCACATTCTTTCAACAGGCAAGGTGAAAGCAATAAAGCTTACTGCTTGCACAGGTGCTTATTGGCGTGGCGATCAGAAGAACAAAATGCTTCAGAGAATTTACGGTACAGCATTCCCTAAAGCTTCTGAGTTAGAAGAGCATCTTGAAAGAATTGAAGAAGCAAAAAAACGTGATCATAATAAATTAGGCAGAGAGCTTGAAATATTCACTACCGTAGATTCTATAGGTCAGGGCTTACCGATTCTTCTTCCTAAGGGTACTTTTATAGTACAGACACTTCAACGTTTTGTTGAGGATGAAGAAGCAAGAAGAGGCTGGGTTCGTACAAAAACTCCTCTTATGGCAAAGAGTGACCTTTATAAAATTTCGGGCCATTGGGATCATTACAAGGAGGGTATGTTTGTTTTAGGTGATGAGGAAAAGGATGATGAGGTTTTTGCACTCCGTCCTATGACTTGTCCTTTCCAATATCAGGCATATCTTAACAGAGCACGTTCATATCGTGACCTTCCTATGAGATTGGCAGAAACATCAACACTTTTCAGAAATGAGTCATCAGGTGAAATGCATGGTCTTATCCGTGTAAGACAGTTCACAATTTCAGAAGGCCACCTTATGTGTACTCCTGAACAGCTTGCAGATGAATTCAAGCGCTGTCTTGACCTTTGCATATTTATGCTTAAAACTCTCGGTCTTTATGAGGATGTTTCTTACAGATTCTCACAATGGGATCCTGATGACAGAGATAAGTATATTGGTACAGAAGAGCAATGGAATGAAGCTCAGGGTATAATGAAGGAAATACTTGACGGCCTTGAGATTCCATATAAAATAGGTGTGGGTGAGGCTGCATTCTATGGTCCTAAGCTCGATATTCAGATTAAAAATGTTCACGGCAAGGAAGATACTTTGATTACAATTCAGATAGATCAGATGCTTGCTGAGAAATTTGGTATGGAATATGTAGATAAAGACGGTACAAAGAAAAATCCGTATATTATTCACCGTACATCAATTGGTTGCTACGAAAGAACTCTTGCGCTTCTCATAGAAAAATATGCAGGTGCATTCCCACTCTGGTTGGCACCTGAACAAATGAGAATTCTTCCGATTTCCGAAAGGCATCACGATGCTTGCTATGAGCTCAGGAACAAGCTTGAAGAAAAAGGTCTCAGAGTAACTGTAGATGACAGAGCAGAAAAAACAGGATATAAAATTCGTGAAGCTCAGCTTGAAAAGATACCTTATATGCTCATTCTCGGTGACAACGAAATTGAAAATGAATCACTTTCTGTAAGAAGCAGAAAAAATGGCGATATGGGTTCAATGAAGGTTGACGAGTTTGTAAAAATGGCTCTTGAGGAAGTTGAGACAAAGAAACTGTAAAAATGCATATGGAAAAGTAAAGCTTGCATGTCGAAGGGGTTCTTACAGGTATTATTCCTGTAAGAACCCCTTTAACGGATGAAAAAACATATTAAATTGGTTGAAAAAGCAATTTTTTTCTTTAAATCTCTTGATACTTTTTGAAATTTCTGCGATAATAAGATGTTGTATTATAGTTTTATACCGAA
>JAFVWD010000178.1 GCA_017501865.1 Clostridia bacterium
AATGAAATTTTATAAAGCAAATCTCCAGGTAAGAGGTTCAGGTATAGGTCTTGCGGTTGTTGATGAGCTTATTAAAATGCATAACGGTACTCTTGATATTCAGAGTAAGCTTGGTATAGGCACAACTGTTACAATTGCATTACCTATAGAAACAGTCGAAGTTGATGAGAATATTGGTTTAATAAATGATATTATAGGAGACGATTTAATAGATGTCTAAGGACAGTAAGAAAAAAGTATCAATTGGCGGACAGGCTTTAATTGAAGGAATTATGATGCAGGGGCCTAAAGGCGCTGCAATGTCGGTTCGTTTACCAAGTGGAGAAATTGAAACCGAAGAACTTGAATTGAAAAAGTTAAAAGATAAATTTAAGCCGGCAGGCTGGCCATTAATCAGAGGTATTGTAAATTTTGTGGAATCAATGTTGTTTGGCTTTAAATGTATTGAAAAATCAGCGGAAAAAGCCGGTCTTGATGATGAGGAAATCAAAGAAGAGGATATGTCTAAGCTCGACAAGTGGTTGTCTGACCATTTTGGGCCTAAAATGATTGCGGTTATTTCCGGAATTGCTATGGTGCTCGGTCTTGGTATGTCTTTCGTTCTGTTTGTTTATCTTCCTACTTTTTTAGTAGATATTGCAGATAAATACCTTTTTAAAGATGCTCTTGCCAATATACATCCTTTGTTCGAAGGTATAATGAGAATGATGATTTTTATTCTTTATTTTTATCTGGTTTCTCTTATGCCTGATATTAAAAGAGTGTTTATGTATCACGGTGCTGAACATAAAAGTATTTTTTGCTTCGAAAATGGTTTGGAGCTTACTGTTGAAAACGTAAAAAAACAATCAAGATTTCATCC
Organism: Clostridia bacterium; assembly: GCA_017501865.1. Taxonomy (GTDB): domain Bacteria; phylum Bacillota; class Clostridia; order Oscillospirales; family Acutalibacteraceae; genus DTU089. The sequence continues at coordinate 863 of JAFVWD010000178.1, forward strand.
CAGATGCGGAACAAGCTTCATTTTTGTGGTTTTAATTATAAGTATATTTATTTCATCTGTACTTGTTGTTCTTTTTCCTGCGATTGATGACCAACGTATTGTGTGGATAGCAATAAAATTGTTGATTATCCCTTTGACAGTTGCATTCAGTTATGAATTTATTAAATATGCAGGAACACATGACAATATTTTTGTTAAAATACTTTCTGCCCCCGGTCTTATGATGCAGAGAATTTCTACTAAAGAGCCTACTGATGATATTATTGAGGTTGGTATTGCAGCTTTAAAAGCAGTTTTACCCGATGATTCGGAGGAGCAAGCTTGAATTTATACACATTTTACAGAAATTCAGTAAGAGCACTTTCTCTTGCGGGATGTGACAGTCCTGAGTTTGAAGTGCAACAATTGTTTGAGTATTGCCTCAACATAAACAAGACACAGTTATTGCTTAATGCAAATGTTGCGGTTGATGAGGACAAGTTTTCATTTTTTAATGAATGCTTAGAAAAAAGAAAAAAGCGTGTTCCGTTACAATATATTTTAGGCGAGTGGAGTTTTTATAAGCATAATTTTAAAGTTGGTGAAGGTGTGTTGATACCACGACCTGAAACCGAGCTTATACCTGAATATATTTATTCCGCATTAAGGAAAAATCCACCCGAAGTTGTTTATGATATTTGTAGCGGAAGCGGTTGTATAGGCATAAGTGTAGCGAAGCTTTTTCCTATGTCAAAGGTGTATTGCATTGACGTTTCTGAAAAAGCGATTGAATACACAACTAAGAATAAAGAGCTTTTAGAAGCAGATAATGTAACTGTAATTAAAGCTGATATGCTTGATGGTTGTTCACCTTTAGGTTTGCCGTTTGCAGATGTTATAATTTCAAATCCGCCATATATTAAGACTGAAGATTTACCTGCGCTTCAGGAAGAGGTTCATTTTGAACCGGAGTTAGCGCTTGACGGAGGAGAAGACGGACTTATGTTCTACAGGGCATTAAAGGAAATCTGGTTTCCATTTCTGAATCCGAATGGTTTTATGATTCTTGAGTGTGGTGAAGAGCAAGCTACCGATATACTTCAGCTCTTTCTTAATACGGCGAAGGGTGCCAAAATTTTAAAGGATATGCAACAGATAGAGCGGGTAGTAGTTTTGAAAAAGTAAGTCTATTGACAATACTTGTCAATTTATTGTAAAATATTTTATTGGAGAAAAAACTATGATAAGAGTTTTAATGGATGTTATTTCAGGTAATGCAGAGTTTATAAATCTGATAGTATATTTAGGTGCTATGGCTTTTGTTGTCTTTTGCACCTTACCGTTGCATGAGTATGCTCATGCACTTGTTGCAGTAAAATTAGGCGACAGAACACCTATGATAGCAGGTCGTCTTTCAATAAATCCCATGGCACATTTAAGCCCTGTAGGTGCGTTAATGATTTTCTTATTCGGTTTTGGTTATGCAAAACCTGTTGAAGTCAGAATGAGAAATTTCAAAAAACCGAAAAGAGATATGGCTTTGGTTGCTGTCGCAGGCCCATTATGTAATATATTACAGGCATTTGTGTATGGTTTTTTATTTGCTTTTGTTAACAGCAAAAGCGGTAGTAATATGGGGCTTGTTGCTATTGCTTACTTTTTCTTTTATGCAATGCAGGTTAATGTAAGTCTCGCTGTATTTAACTTGCTTCCGATTCCACCTCTTGATGGTTCAAGAATAGCAACAGCACTTCTTCCTTCTAAGTATTATTATAAAATAATGGAGTATGAAAGATACATCATTATCGGTGTTTTTATATTACTCTTTACAGGAGTTTTAAGTACTCCGCTGAATTGGTTAACAGATTTATTACTTGGTGTAATATTGTTAGTTGTAAATATTCCGTTTTAAAGGTGAATTATGGAAAAAATTTCGTATAAACTTGAGGTGTTTGAAGGTCCTATGGATTTGCTTCTGCACTTAATAACAAAGCATAAGCTTGATATTTATGATATCCCGATAATTGAACTTGTTGACCAGTATACTGCTTATGTTCGTGCAATGCAGGATGAAAATATGGATATTGCAAGTGAGTTTCTTGAGATGGCAGCAAGACTCGTTTATATAAAAACGGTTTCATTATTGCCTGTTTATGAGGATGCTGAAGAGCAGAAAAATTTGCTTACTCAGGAGCTTATTGAGTACCAGGAATGTAAGCTCTTGGCTCAAAAATTAGCTTGTATGACAACAGGGTTTGATTATGTAGTTCGAGCATTACCCGAAGATGTTGAACCCGATTTAACTTATAAAAGACTGCATGAGCCTTCTGAGCTTCTGAAGGCATATGCGGCGGTAGTCGGCAAAAAATTAAGAAAATTGCCGCCTCCGTTAGATTCTTTTAAAACAATTGTCGCGAAAAAAATAGTTTCAGTCGGTTCAAAGATTGAAGCAATTATGAATAGTTTAAAAACAAAGAAAAAGCAAAAACTTTTTGAATTTTACAAAACCGCTACAAGTCGTTCAGATTTGGTTGCCTCTTTTTTAGCAATTCTTGAACTTGCGAAAGATAAATCCGTTTATCTTTCAGGTGACGGTGACGATATTCAAATTGAACTTTTGGAAGGAAATGAAAATACTTGATAGATAATAATTTATTAGCAATTGCAGAAGCGGTTTTATTTGCTGCGGCAGAGCCGATTGAGCATACAAGGCTTTCAATTGTTTTAGGTACCGACAGCGAGATAACACTTGAGATTTTAGATATACTTAAAGAAAGATATGAAAAACCGGATAGTGGTTTGTGCTTGTTGAAGCTCGGAAGTAAATATCAGCTTTGCAGTAAAAAAGAGTACATAAACGAGGTAAGGGCGGTTCTTGATTTAAAACGTAACACACCGCTTTCTCAGGCAGCTTTTGAGGTTCTTGCAATAATTGCATATAATCAACCTATTACAAAGCCATATATTGAGCAGATACGTGGAGTAGATTGTTCCGGTGTGGTTAACACTCTCTGTCAACGTGGTTTAATTGAAGAAAAGGGAAGGTTAGATGTCCCGGGAAGACCGGTGTTATACGGTACAACTGATGATTTCTTAAGATGCTTTTCTCTTAGTGCTTTATCTGAACTTGAAGAATTACCAAATGTTGATAAACAGCTGCTTATGTCTGATATTGATTCAGGTCAACTTTCACTTTTTGATAACAGAGATAACGATTCCCCTGAAGAATCACCGGAGGAAGAATGAATTAAAGGAGGGTTTATATGACATTTTTATATGTTTTGTTGGGCATAGTGTTACTTATTGTTTTGCTTTGCTCATTTAAAGTTTCTGTAATTTTAGAAATGGATAAGTATAATAAAATAACCCTCAGATATTTATTTTTAAAATTTGTTTTATTGGATTCTTCTGAACCAAAAAAAGAAAAAAAACAAAAGAAGGAAGATGCTCAAGAGGAGGTCTCTGCAGAAGCGAATGAAGAAGCTTCTGCTACAGAAACACAAAAAGGAAATAGTCTTTTAAAACAGCTTTACAAAGAGCAAGGCTATGACGGAATTGTTAAAATGCTTTCAGCAATAAAAACTTCACTTGGTTCATTCTTTCATAAGCTTTATAAAACTTTTACCATTAATGAATTTTATCTGACAATGCGTGTCACGGGTGATGATGCTGCTGATACTGCTTTGAAATACGGTAAATTGTCTTCTTGGCTCTTTCCTGTATTAGGCAAGGTCGCTTCTACGTGTAAAATGAAAAAATACGATGTGGATATTTCGCCTGATTTTTTAGCTGTGAAAAATGAAGCATCGTTATACGCGAATGTTTCGATTGTTCCGATAAGGGTGACAAATGCGGCAGTTGTGCTTGCAGTTCAGTTATTGTTTAAGGTGTTATTTAAGATTCTTTTTGCAAACAATAATGCAAAAAAGAGTGTTAATATAAAAAATAATTCAGTTGAAAATACCATGGCAACTGATGCGAAAACAAATGTTTAATAAATTAGTTAATTAATGAAAAGGATGGTGCTTCATAATGGAGAAATCAGCAAACGGAATTTTAAGAACAACTATTGAAAAGGTCAGAGATTTAGTTGATGTAAGTACAATTATAGGCGAGCCTATAAACCTTCCTGACGGTCTTACAATTATTCCTGTTTCAAAGGTTACATATGGTTTTGCTTCAGGTGGTTCAGATTTTCCGTCTAAGAACAATGTAGAGCTTTTTGGTGGAGCAGGCGGTGCAGGTATTACAATAAATCCTGTTGCTTTTCTTGTTGTAAAAGATGGTGATGTTTCTATTAAGCACATTACTGCAAACGATAATGCAGTTGAAAGAGCTGTTACAATGGTTCCTGAGATGTTTGATAAGGTTACAAGCTTTGTAAGTAAAAATAAGAACGAAACAAAGGGAACTGTCACAGAATAATTTATAGTTTATTATTATTTAAAATAAACTGCCTGCATATATTTGAGAAGAAAGCAGGTGGTTTGTTTTGCATAAAAAAATAATATCTGTCGTTCTCGTAATTCTTTTAATTTATCCGCTTTTTTGTGTCAATGCTTCTGCAAATAATGATGTGTCCCTTTCTGCAAAATCTGCAATTCTGATTGATGCAGAAACGAATGATATTTTATTTGCAAAAAACGAACACGAAAAACGAGGTATTGCAAGTACTACAAAAATACTTACTTCGTTAATTGCCTTGGAGTACGGGGAACCTGATAAGGTGTTTACGGCATCAAAAGAAGCAGTTACCGTTGAAGGTACTTCCATTGGGTTGAAACCGGGTGACAAGATAACACTCAGGTCATTGGTGTACGGAATGCTTTTGGAAAGCGGGAATGATGCAGCTAATGTTACTGCCTATGCAATATCAGGGAGTATCAGTAGCTTTTCTGAGCTTATGAATGATTATGCTTCGATGCTTGGTATGAAAAACAGTAGTTTTAAAAATCCATCGGGGTTGACTGATAAGGAGCATTTTTCTACCGCATATGACATGGCGATTTTGACATCGGCAGCAATCAGGAATCCTGTATTCAAGAGAATTTGTTCTACTGAAACGGCAGTTATAGATTTTGGTACACCTGAGATTTCACGAAGACTTTCGAATCATAACAGGTTGTTGAAAGAGTATGATGGCATTTTCGGGGTAAAAACAGGCTACACTAAGGCAAGCGGAAGGTGTTTGGTTACTGCTTGTTCGAGAAAAGGTGTTACGCTTATCTGTGTTACTTTGAACGCTTATGATGATTGGGAAGATCATAAAAAATTATACGATTACGGTTTTTCATTGTATTCAGAGAGTATTGCTAATATTGATTTAACAGAGCTTTCTGTTCCCGTTACTTCTGCTGATGTGAAAACCGTTCCGGTGACGTATGCTTACGATTTTGACTTGATGTCACGAGAGCAAGATATACTTGCAGGTATGGTTTATATTGAAAAGTTTCTTTACCCACCTGTAAAAAAAGGTGATATTGTTGGTGAAGTTATTTTCAGAAACAATGATAATAAGATAATAAAAAATGTGCCGTTGATTGCTTGTGTGAATGCTAATCCTTTGTATCCGGAAGAAAAAAACGATGTGTCATTTTTTACAAAAATAAAAAAATTTATAGAAGGACTGTCGGTATGACAGACAAGGAAATATGGCTGAAATAAGATTACAAAAATTTTTATCTGAATGTTCTGGTGCTTCGCGAAGAAAGTCAGAAGAACTTATTCGCGAGGGTA
>JAFVWD010000179.1 GCA_017501865.1 Clostridia bacterium
ACTTCCTATGTCTGCGGCAGGTAGCGCGGCAGATGAGTATATGGCTACATATACAGTAAAATCAGGAGATACTTTAGCATCAATAGCTGCTAAGTACGGTGTAACCGTAGCAAGTATAGTAAAGGAGAATTCGCTTTCTGCTTCTGAAGAGCTTTTCAGGGGACAGGTGTTACAGATTCCCGGAGCAACCTCCGTTGAAGATGACTCTACTACTACATATGTTTCTTCAAGCTCTGTTACTGCAGATTTCAAAGACGCAGACCTTATAGGTGTTCTTGAAACAATTCTTGCTCATACAGGCTATACAATGATTTTTAAGGGAAATACAACTACTGTAACAATCTCTCTTCAGGATGTTTCTCCTCTTACTGCGATTGATTACGTGCTCCGTATGGTAGATATGACATATATCAAGCACGATAATATTATTTATGTAGGTACGGCAGCTACTCTTAACAGCAGCTTTGTTGACAAGCAGGCACTTACAAAATACACAGTAAAATACATCTCAGTAGATACACTTATGTCTCAGCTTACAACACTTGGTGTAAGTGTCACCCTCGTTAAAATGGATGACAACAACCGCGACTTCTGGATCTCAGGTACTCCTATGCAATTAGCTAAGGTTAATGACCTTATTAAAACTCTTGATATTAAAAAGCATGTTACAACAGGCAGTGCTGCTATAAGCTCAAGCCTTACTTCAATCGATTTGAAGTATATTACTGCGAGTGAATTCAGCTCACTCCTTTCTACACTCGGTCTTCATGCAGGTATTACAATGTCTGCACACCCTATGACACTTTATGTTTATGTTTCAGGTGAAGCACTCAGTGACATTATGAAAATCAAAAAGTTGGTTGACTTTAAAGACCCGAATGCAGTTGCTACAGATAAAGACGAGACTGACGATGGCTCATCTTCAGAAGATAAAGATAACAACGGCACCAATGCCGGCACAAGCGGTGGCACTCAAGGCGGTACTCAGGGTGGCACAACAAGCGGTAACGGCGGAACAACCGGTGGTACTTCTCAGGGTGGAACAACAGGCGGTACTCAGGGCGGAACAACCGGTGGCAACGGCGGTAACGGCGGCAACAACGGAACCTCAAGCGATGTTGTTATCAGCGACGGCGAAACTTCACTTGTAAAAATTGAACTTCAATATATAAATAAAGATGCTGCAAAGAGCATCATTACAACATTTGGTTATGATGTACAGGTTCTTGGTCTTGATCTCTACGAGAAGATTCTCTGGTTACGCGGTAAATCTGAAGAAGTAGAAAAAGCAATAGAACAAGTTAAAGAACATGATATTTCAGGTAACAACACTGAAAAGGTATCATTTACCTATGACTTACAGAACATAGTTGCTTCTGAGTTACAGAATAAAATCGGTAATATGGAGGTTGACGGAGTTGAGTTCTACTTCGGTTCATATCCGGAACTTACAAAATCAATCATCGTTTACTGTCCTGCAAATCAGGTAGATAAGGTTAAGAATATTATTGCAACACTCGACAGCAACCTTGGTAAGATGTATTATCCGATTACAACAATCACCTCTGAGCAAGAGCTTAACGCACTTGGTTCAAAAGAAGCGCTTGTTGTTAAGTTCCTTAATAATCCATCAATTACAGTTGATTCATTCATCGTTTCTGAGGACCTCGATGCTTCTCCGGAAGGTGTTAAATACATTGTTTATGTTTGTGAATCACCTGAAAATATCGATTTGATCAGCAAGATGTGGACAACAATTGGCTGATAAAGTTCAAAATTGGAGTGAAACTTTGTGTTAGAATTTTTAAATCAAAATAGTGATTACCCTGTAACATTAGATGATTTACTCAGATTAACTGTTGAAAATAAAGGTTCAGACTTGCACCTTGTTGTTGGTATGGAGCCATGCATAAGAATTGACGGTGACATTATAAAGCAGGATTTTCCGAGAATGATGCCTGCAGATGTTGAAGCAATGCTTATGAAGGTTCTTTCACCACGCGACAGACAAGACCTTCTTAATAATCTTGAACTCGATATTTCTTATTCAGTACCGAAGTGTGCTCGTTTCAGAGGTAATATTATTGTTCAGCGCGGTACTCTTGCTGCTGTTTTCAGAGCTATTCCTTTTGAGATTCCTGCTCTTGAAACATTGGGATTACCTGCAGATGTAAGAAGACTTTGTACCTTACCGAGAGGACTTATTCTTGTAACAGGTCCTACAGGTAGCGGTAAGTCAACAACTCTTGCTGCAATGCTTAACTATATGAACACTAATTTTGAATACAATATGGTTACAATTGAAGACCCTATTGAATTCTTACATTCACATAAAAAATCTATTGTAAGACAACGTGAGTTGGGTAGTGATACCTTAAGCTTTAACAATGCCTTGAGAACTGTTCTCCGTCACGACCCCGATGTTATTATGATCGGTGAAATGCGTGACCCTGAGAGTATTTCTATAGCTCTTACTGCTGCTGAAACAGGTCACCTTGTTCTTTCAACATTGCACACACAAACTGCACCACTTACCATTGCACGTATTATTGACTCATTCCCGAGCTCACAGCAAAATCAGGTAAGAAGTCAGTTGTCAAATACACTCAAGGCTGTTATTTCGCAGCAGCTCTTACCTCGTTTGGGCGGTGGTCGTGTTGCCGCTATTGAGTATATGGTTGACAGTCCTGCTATTAAAAATATGATTCGTGAAGGTAAGGACCATCAGCTTTACAGCACAATGCAGACTGCACAAAAAGAGGGAATGCAGACTATGGACCAGTCTCTTCTCAAGCTTCTCAGAGAGCAGAGAATTTCAAGAGAAAGTGTTCTTGAAAACTGCATTGAACGCGCTGACATACTCCGTCAGATGCAGGTTTATTAATATTAAATCTTAAATTTTATAGGAGGGAAACTCTTGGAATTTACTTATGAAGCCTTAAATAAACAAGGCCAGCCGGTAGCCGGTAAAGTTACTGCTGAAAACACAAGTGAAGCTCACGAAAAATTACGTGAAGCGGGTGTTGTGGTAACAAAAATTGAGCAAGTTAAAACCGGAACAAAAAAGAAGAGAGGCAAAAAAATCCCTCTTTCAGATATGTCTATGTTCAGCCGTCAGTTGGCAGCTATGCTTGATGCAGGTATTCCCGTTACTCAGGCGCTTTCAACATTGGCAACACAAACAAACCACCAGACACTTGCAGAATCTGTTAAAACTATTGCAGAAGATGTTGAGGGCGGTGCAGCTCTTTCAGATGCTTTTCTGAATCAGAGACCTGTGTTTAGCGATTTGTACTGC
>JAFVWD010000180.1 GCA_017501865.1 Clostridia bacterium
CCGATAAAAGTTTGATTTTGAATATACCTATTATATATAGGTGTTGCAGGTCATGTTGGGAAACCCAACCAATAATCTGACAGGAGGAAAAAATTATGAAAAAAGGTCTTATCGGAAAGAAAATCGGCATGACTCAGATTTTCGATGAAAAAGGTAACATGATTCCTGTTACTGTTATCGAAGCAGGTCCATGCGCAGTTGTTCAGAAGAAAACAACTGAAAATGACGGCTATGAAGCTGTTCAGCTTGGTTACGGCGACATGAAAGCTAATAAAGTGAACAAGCCTATGAAGGGTCACTTCGCAAAAGCAGATGTTGCTCCGAAGAAAGTTCTTAAAGAATTTAAACTCGCTGATACTTCAAGCGTAAACGTTGGCGATATCTTAAAAGCAGACATCTTTGCTGCAGGTGATATTGTTGATGTTGTTGGAACAAGCAAAGGTAAAGGTACTGCAGGTGCCATCAAGAGATGGAACTTCTCAAGACTCAAAGAGTCTCACGGTACAGGTCCTGTTGCGAGACACGCAGGTTCACTCGGTGCATGTTCAGATCCTTCCCGCGTTTACAAAGGAAAGAAAATGGCAGGTCACCTCGGTAGTGAGCGCGTAACTGTTCAGAATCTCAGCGTAGTTAAAGTTGACAGTGAAAACAATCTTATCGCAATTAAAGGCTCAATTCCGGGTCCTAAGGGCGGAATCGTTGTTATTGCTGACAGCGTAAAGAAAGCGTAAGGAAGGAGTGTAACAGATGAGTAAGGTATCAGTACTTGATATGACAGGCAAGAAAGTTTCTGACATCGAGGTAAAAGATTCTATTTTTGCAATCGAACCAAATATGTCTGCAATGCATCTTGTTGTTGTAAGCTATTTAGCAAATCAGCGTCAGGGCACTCAGTCCACACGCACTCGTTCAGAGGTTAGCGGCGGCGGTAAAAAGCCGTGGAGACAAAAGGGCACAGGCCGTGCAAGACAGGGTTCTACAAGAGCTCCTCAGTGGTATCACGGTGGTGTAGCTTTAGGTCCTAAGCCTCGCACATACGGCATTGATGTTAACAAAAAGGTTAGAAGACTTGCAATGAAATCTGCTCTTTCTTCAAAGGTAGCTGCAGATGAAATGATAGTTCTCGATTCTGTTAAACTTGATGCAATCAAAACAAAAGAAATGGCTAAGATGTTCGAAGCTATTAAAACACAGAAGAAGGTTCTCGTAGTTCTTCCTGAAAACAACGAAGTTATCTACAAGAGCATCAGAAACATTGAGGGTGCAAAGGTTTCTACTGTAAATACTCTTAATGTTTACGACATTCTTAACTGCGATTCACTCGTAGTTCTTAAGGATGCTGTTACAAAAATCGAGGAGGTATATGCATAATGAAAATGGCACAAGACATTATCATTAAACCTATCATCACAGAAGATTCTATGATGGGTGTTGCCTCAAAGAAGTACACATTTAAAGTTGCTAACGATGCTAACAAGCTTGAAATTGCAAAAGCAGTTGAAGAGCTTTTTGGCGTAAAGGTAGCAAAGGTAAATACAATCAATGTCAACGGTAAGTACAGAAGATACGGTATCCACGAAGGCTACAAGGCTTCATGGAAAAAAGCTATTGTAACACTTACTGAAGATTCAAAGACAATTGAGTTCTTTGACGGCTTGATGTAATCTGTAAAAATCAAAAACTTAAATAAAATATACCCAATGGTATAGTATGGAGTTGACATTCTCCGCAAAGCCATATTAGGAGTGTGAATAAAATGTCTATTAAAGTTTACAATCCGACAACAAACGCACGTCGTGGCATGTCGGTTACAGATTATTCAGGACTTTCTAAGGTTGCTCCGGAAAAGAGTCTTTTAAGACCTCTTAAAAAGAATTCCGGTCGTAACAACTACGGTAGAATCACAGTTCGTCATCACGGTGGCGGAAACCGCAGAAAGTACAGAGTAATCGATTTCAAGAGAACAAAGTTTGATGTTTCAGCTGTTGTTAAAACTCTTGAATATGATCCAAACCGTTCAGCTCATATCGCTCTCATCGAATATGAAGATGGCGTAAAGAGCTATATCCTTGCACCTGTTGGTCTTAAAGTTGGCGACAAGGTTGAAGCAGGTCCTTCAGCAGATATTAAACCAGGTAACGCATTACCTCTTACAAATATCCCTGTAGGTACATTCATCCACAACGTTGAGCTTTATCCGGGTAAAGGCGGTCAGCTTGCAAGAGCTGCAGGTAATGCTGCTCAGCTTATGGCTAAAGAAGGCGCTTATGCTCTTCTTCGTCTTCCTTCAGGTGAACTTCGTAACGTTCCAGTTCAATGCATGGCTACAGTTGGCCAGGTAGGTAATACTGATCACGAAAACGTTAAAATCGGTAAAGCCGGTCGTACACGTCACCTCGGTATCAGACCTACAGTTCGTGGTTCTGTAATGAACCCGAATGACCACCCTCACGGTGGTGGTGAAGGTAAATCACCAATCGGTCGTCCGGGTCCTGTTACTCCTTGGGGTAAACCAGCTCTTGGATACAAGACTCGTGCTAAGAAGAATCGTTCTGACAAGCTTATTGTTAAGCGTCGTAACGGTAAATAAGCCGGAAAGGAGCATAATTTATGAGCAGAAGCGTTAAAAAAGGACCTTTCGTGCAACCTAAGTTACTCGAAAGAGTTCAGAAAATGAATGAAAATGGCGAGAAAATCGTGCTCAAAACATGGAGCAGAAGTTCAACAATCTTCCCTGATTTCGTTGGTCATACTTTTGCAGTACATGATGGTCGTAAGCATGTTCCGGTTTATGTAACTGAAGATATGGTTGGCCATAAGCTCGGTGAATTCGCACCAACAAGAACCTATAAAGGTCATGCAGGTTCAAAAACTACTAAAGGTAGATAATCGGTTGAAAGGAGTGTGTAACTATGGAGGCAAATGAAATGATGGTTGAAGCTACTGCGAAAGCAACTTATTTAAGAATTGCTCCTCGTAAAGTACAAATAGTTTTAGACCTTATTCGTAACAAGCCTACTGATGAAGCATTAGCAATTCTCAAGCACACACCGAAGGCCGCTTGTGAGCCGCTTGAGAAGCTTCTTAAATCTGCTATAGCAAATGCAGAAAATAAAAATATGGATGTAACAAGACTTTATGTTGAAAAATGCTGGGTTTGCCAGGGTCCTACTCTTAAGAGAATCAGACCTCGTGCAAGAGGTAGCGCAAATCGCATAAACAAGAAAACATCTCACATTACCCTTGTTCTTAGGGAAGCAGAATAAGCGAGAGGAGGAAATTAAGATGGGACAAAAAATTAATCCTACCGGTTTAAGAATCGGTGTTATCAAAGATTGGGAATCTCGCTGGTATGCTAAGAAGGGTGAATTCGGCGATAATCTTGTTCAAGACAATATGATTCGTGAATACCTTCTCGAAACACTTGCACCTGCAGG
>JAFVWD010000181.1 GCA_017501865.1 Clostridia bacterium
GTAAATACCCGTTGTACCCTGTACCATATAATCTCTTGAATATGGTCTTGGTAAGCAACAGTCGTGATTTAATGTGATTGTTTCTCCGTTGGCACATTTAATGATTGTTGTTGTAACATCACCGCAGTTGAAATCTGTGCCGTAAAGGTCATAATCTTCACCTTTATTTTCTTTTATCCACACATTAAGTCCCTTAGACTTGCTTGAGAATGATGTAAGTGAAACAAAGCGGTTACCTCTGTTAATGCCTATAAGCTTTGCTATAGGTCCTAACTGATGTGTAGGGTAAAGCTCACCGTTACGCATCATAAAGTTAAAGAGTCTGCCGTGAATATTTTCTCTGCCTAAAACAATTTCGTCTCTCAGGTCGTGACGGTAACCACCCTCAAGGTGAACAATTTCGCCAAGAAGACCTTTTCTTACCATATTGAAAATAGCCATTTCATTTCTGTCATAGCAGCAGTTTTCAAGAAGCATACAAATTTTACCTGTATCTTCACTTGTTCTTACAAGCTGCCAGCACTCTTCAATTGAAGCTGCACCGCCAACCTCCATAGCAACGTGAAGACCTGCTTTCATTGCATCTACAGCAATACGTGAATGAGTAATCCAGGTTGTTGCAATTACAACTGCATCGAGCTCTTCCTTCTCGAACATTTCTTTATAATTGAGGTAAGCTGTTACAGGGTAGCTTTTTTCGTTTCTTTCTTCAACAATTTTAATACCCTCTTCTGCTCTTTCGACAATAAGGTCGCACACAGCAGGTACTACTACACCTTCAACCTGAAGGAGCAAGTCAAGCATACCTGAACCTCTGCCGCTTATTCCTATAAAGCCTATTCTCTGAACTTTGTTTGCCATAAAAAATCACCTACAAATATTTATATAAACATTTGGATTTATTGTAACACAGTTTATTTTGTTTTTCAATGATTATTACTAAATAATTTATTATTTAAATAAAATTGCAGGGTTCTGCAAGTGTTTTTTTGCACCTGCAGAACCCATTGTTTCATATTTTTTATGCGCTTTGTATTTTTACTGTCTTTTAATTATTTAAATTCAATAAAGCCATAGCTTTCTAATATTTGTATATACTTAGTAAGTCTTTCGTAAAGCGGTTCAGCCTTCTCGCCGAAGTGTTCCTTTACCAGAACACCTAAGTCGATTATATTTTTTTCGCCGTTTAATTCCGGCCAGATAAAGCTTCCATTTTCGTCAAGGTGAATATAAGAAATCTTAGGCTTTTTTAAAAGCTTCTGAGCAACCTTGTTGAAAAAACCTGTGTTTTCAATTTCTAAAGTTACCTTTCCGCTTTCATCCGCTTTCCAGGAGATGCCCTCTTTTCTTACAGGACGTCTTTCAAGATAATTTTCATCAGACTCTTTTTTCTTAGCCATTTTTAGCCTTCTTTTGCTTTTTGAACACTGTAAACATAAGAAGTGAAAGAATTATAAGCGCAAAAACTACAAGACTTAAAATCTGTGAAACACCTGAAGAAAGACCTAATTTACCTGAAAGGTCGATTGCCTTATCTACACCGAAGATTGCGAGTAGTGCGAGAACAATACCAATGAGACCTTCACCTGCAATCATTCCTGAGCAGAAAAGAATACCGTCGTTTGTTGTCTTGGATTTTTTTGCCTCGTCACCCTTCATTTTGTTAAATGCAAGACGGATGAGACCGCCAACCATAACACAACCATTAAGATGAACAGGAAGATACATACCAATAGCAAACGGAAGAACCGGAACACCTAATATTTCAATAACAACTGCAATAAGTGCACCGATTATTATAAGAATCCACGGAAGGTCGCCCCCCATAACACCTTCAACAATCATTTTCATAAGTGTAGCCTGTGGTGCTGCGATTTCTTCAGAGCCGAAGCCCCATGCAGTGTCTAAAAGATAGAGTGTACCACCGATTGCAAGAGCAGAAGAAACAACACCGAAAACTTCGCCTATTTGCTGTTTTTTAGGAGTTGCACCTAAAAGGTAGCCTGTTTTAAGGTCCTGAGAGGTATCACCTGCAATAGCAGCAACTATACAAATTATAGAACCTATTGCAATAGCACTTTCCATACCACCTGCAATACCCTGAGGGGTATTATCTACAGTTAATTTAAGAACCAGTGTTGCAATAAGAAGTGTTGCAATAGCCATACCCGAAACCGGATTGTTACTGCTACCTACAAGGCCAACCATTCTTGATGAAACGGTTGCAAAGAAAAATCCGAAAACAACAACAATAACAGCACCTATTAAAGAAATAGGAATAGCAGGAACAAGCCATACAAGTAAAGTTAACACGGCAATAACTATAAGAACTATTTTCATATTAAGATCCTGCTCTGTACGAAGACTGCCTGCAGAGCCTGCACCCTTCATACTTTTCAAAGCACCTCCGAATGTGCTTATAATGAGAGGTAATGATTTTACAAGGCTTATAATACCGCCTGCGGCAAGAGCGCCCGCACCGATGTAACGGATGTAAGAGCCCCATATACCTGAAGCACCGCTTTCTGCAAAAATTTCACCTATTGTCTGAGTTGTTGACGGGTACATAACAATATTTTCGCCGAAAAGCACAATAAGAGGAATTAAAACCATCCAGCTTAAAAGACCGCCGGCAAACATATAAGAGGCAATACGCGGACCGCAAATAAAACCAACACTCATAACTGCAGGGTAAATCTGTGTACCAATTTCTCCGGCAAAGCCCTTGAATTTTAATGCAACCTCACCCGGAACTGCTTTTAAGCCGTCTATTATAAACTTGAAAGCAGCCGCAAAGCCCATACCTGCGAAAACAGTAGAAGCATTTGAGCCACCATTTTCACCTGCTAAAAGAACCTCTGAACAGGCAGTTCCTTCCGGATAAGGTAAAACGTTGTGTTCTTTAACTATGAGAGCATTTCTTAAAGGTATCATAAAGAAAACACCTAAAAGACCACCTAAAAGAGCAATAGTGGTAATTTCAATAATACCGGGCTTGTCCATTTTACCCTCGTTTGCCCAAAGGAAAAGTGCAGGTAAGGTGAAAATTGCACCTGCAGCAAGAGATTCGCCTGCCGAACCTGTAGTCTGAACCATGTTGCTTTCAAGAATAGAATTTTTTCTTAAAATAACCCTTATAACACCCATAGCTATAGCTGCTGCAGGAATAGGAGCTGAAACAGTCATACCGACTCTGAGTCCGAGATAGGCATTTGCTGCACCGAATACAACTGACAGAATAACACCCATTACAATTGAGGTTACTGTAATTTCAGGTGTAATTTTATCAGCAGGAACATATGGTTTAAATTCTTTTTTGTTGTCCATAAAAAACTCCTAACTAATTTTATAAAAACACTATACAATTTTAACATTTTTTTATTAGTATTGCAAGATTTTTATTTATTTTGCATATTTTTTCAAAATAAGAGGTTTTAATAAATTTTTATATTGTCGCTACTCGGTTTGAATTGTCAACTGCATATCACGAATTTATTATTCCCCCTCGTTCTCTCATTTTCAGTATTTGAATAAATTTTATTAAACAACAAATCAATCGAGTGCAAAAAATTAAATACAACACACAACAAAAACCCTACCATTTTAAACAATATAAAATGATAGGGTTTTGTACTTGTTATTCAATTAAAATCCAAATGCAAAGTGACAAATTTATCTCTTAACATTCTTACTTGCTGTAAATGCACTTGCTGATTTTCCGTTTACTGCACGAACTGTGTATTTGTAATACAC
>JAFVWD010000182.1 GCA_017501865.1 Clostridia bacterium
ATTTCTTTCTCTAACGACGCTTTGAAAGAACTCTCTATAGTTGAGGGCGCGGTTACCGAAATCCTTAATATGACCATTGATTCCTTTAAAAACAGCGACGCTGAGATTGCTTCCCACGTTGAACCGCTTGAAGAGGTTATTGATAATCTTAAAAAGGCTCACGTCATTTCTTACAAAGCATATGATTGTGAAACCAACTCTTTTGATAAAAACAAATTTCTTATGAACAAGAGCATTGTCATTATAGAAGGTGCTTACTCCTCTCACCCGTATTTTGAAAATTATTCAGACTTTAAAATTTTTGTAAAAGCAGACTCAGAAACACAAAAAGAAAGAATATTAAAAAGAAACGGTGAAGAGCTTCTAACGCATTTTTTAAATGAATGGATTCCAATGGAAAACAGATATTTCAATGAATTTAAAACAGAAGAAAATTCTGATTTAATAATAAGGAGTGTTTAATATGAATTTCAAAAAAGATCTGATTAACAACATTTTACCATTTTGGTTAAAAGATGCAGTTGATTATGAAAACGGCGGTATTTATACCTGTCTTGACAAAGAAGGTAATATTTACGGTACAGATAAAAGCGTTTGGTTCCAGGGCAGAGCCTTGTGGGTATTTTCAAAAGCATATAACTGCATTGAGAAAAATGAGGAATATTTAAAGGCAGCGAAAAACATTTATAAGTTTTTCCCGAAATGTACAGATGTTGACGGAAGAATGTTCTTTACCGTAACCAACGACGGCAGAGAGTTGCAAAAAAGAAGATATTATTTTTCTGAGACCTTTGCAGCAATAGGTTGTGCAGAGCTTTACAAGGCTACCGGTGACAAAGAGGTTTTAGAGTCAGCAGAAAAATATTTTACCGTTGCTTACGAATGCTTCAAGGGAATAAGAAAAAACCCACCTAAAATCAACCCTGAAAACCAACAGACAAAAGCGCTTTCCCCTGTTATGATTATGCTTGCAACCGCACAGGTAATGAGAAGTGTTGACGGTCTTTACGACAAATACAATGCAATAGCAAAGGAATGTCTCACTGAAATTTTACACGGTGGGTATTTAACCGAAAAAGCTTTACTTGAAAGTGTAAGCACAGACGGTAAATTTATTGACTCCCCTAACGGCAGAATTGTGAATCCCGGACATTCACTTGAAGCTGCCTGGTTCATTTTAGCAGAAGGTATTGTAACCAAAAACGAGGAAGCAATAGCTGCTGCAAAAAGAATTATAGAAATAACCTTACCTCTCGGTATTGACAAAAAGCACGGCGGCATAATTGCTTTTACAGATTTAGATGGAAAACCGCCTGTTCAGCTTGAATGGGATATGAAGCTCTGGTGGCCGCAATGTGAAACTATGATTGCTTTAAGACTTGCATACCTTACATTTAATGATGAGAAGTATTTAAAGCTTTATGAGGAATTCAAAGAATATTGCGAAAAATATTTTGTAGATGAAGAGCACGGTGAATGGTATGGTTACCTTCATTATGATAATACTGTTTCAACTACGCTGAAGGGAAATATTTTCAAAGGTCCATTCCATATTCCGAGACTTTACATAATTATGGCAATGATGGACGAGTTCGGCGGAATTGAAGAATATATGAAATAAGCTGTCACAATTTAACAGCAAAAAATTATCCTGTCATTTAAGTTTTTGGTAAACTGAATGGCAGGTTATTTTTGTGCGTTCTCTCGTTTTCAATTTTTAAATAAATTTTATTAAACAACAAATCAATCGAGTACAAAAAATTAAATACAACACATAACAAAAGCCCTACCATTTTAAACAACGTAAAAATGATAGGGTTTTGTAAATACTATTCAATTACAATCCAAATGCAAAGTGACAAATTTATCTCTTAACATTTTTACTTGCTGTAAAACTACTTGCGGATTTTCCGTTTACTGCACG
>JAFVWD010000183.1 GCA_017501865.1 Clostridia bacterium
CTTCCATCTTAAATCTGTTAAGAGCCTCACGAGCTTCAGGAACTACATTTTTCTTTGATGCCATTTCAATTTCACTCCTTCACAAAGTAATGATTTGCGTTTGTAATCATATTATCTTCTGAAAGAGTAAAAATATTTATAAATTTTTTTGACAATGTTTGTTAATTTCAAATAGTAAACCTTTTTTAAGTTACTTCACTTGAAAAAGAAATATTTTTATAATATAATCAAAATGTTTTGAATTTTAAAATTACTAATTTTTAGGTGGGAATTAAATTGAAAAAAGGGTTAAGCATATTTTTAGCATTTATTTTTGTTGTCGGAATATACACCTCTGCACCAATTACGGCAAATGCAGCAAGTGTTGATGATTTGACGTTTGAACTTAATGAAGACGGTAAGTCTTATTATGTGGCAGATTGCTCAGAAGAAGCTTTAGGTGAAATAGTTATTCCAAGTACATATAATGGCTTGCCTGTAACGAGTATAGGTGGTAGTGCTTTCTTGTACTGTGAAGAACTTGTTAGTATAACAATCCCAGACAGTGTAACGAGTATAGGCACGAGTGCTTTCTGGAGTTGCGAATCACTAACGAGTATAACAATTCCACGCACTATAACGAGTATAAGTTCTAGCGCTTTCTCGTATTGTTCTTCCCTCACAAGTGTATACATAACAGACCTTGCTTCGTGGTGTAATATTGATTTTTCTGATAACCCGTTATATTATGCAAAGAATTTATATTTAAATGGTGAATTAATAACTGACCTTATTATACCTGAGAATGTAACAGAAATAAAAGATTATGCTTTCCGTAATTGTTCTTCACTCACAAGCATAACAATCCCGGACAGTGTAACGAGTATAGGTGATAGTGCTTTCGAATATTGTACTTCCCTCACAAGTGTACATATAACAAGCCTTGCTTCGTGGTGTAATATTGATTTTGATTATTATGCAAACCCGTTATATTATGCAGAAAATTTATATTTAAACGGAGAATTAGTAACAGAGCTTACTATACCTGAGAATATAACAGAAATAAAGCGTTATGCTTTTTGGGGTTGCACTTCACTCACAAGCATAACAATCCCTGACAGTGTAACGAGTATAGGTGATGGGGCTTTCTATGATTGTACTTCCCTCACAAGCATAACAATACCTGACAGTATAACGAGTATAAGTCCCGGTGCTTTCGCCAGATGTGAATCACTCACAAGTGTAACAATACCTGATAGTGTAACGAGTATAGGTGGGCAAGCCTTCAGTTATTGTGAATCGCTTACAACCATAACAATACCTGACAGTGTAACGAGTATAGGTGATGAGGCTTTCCGGGGTTGTGAAGCACTCACAAGTGTAACAATACCTAAAAGTGTAACAAGCGTAGGTAATGATGCTTTTAAATTGTGTGATAGTCTTCTTATTATTCGTGTTTACAGTAATTCCGCCGGTTTAACATATGTTGAAAATTCCAACATAAACTATACTATACTCGACGAAAGCGTTTCAGAGGATAACCTGGTATTTACTCTGAACAGTGACGGAAAAAGCTACTCTGTTACCGGTTTCATTAACCAAATAAGAAGTGCTACCTTAGAGATTCCTGCAAGTCTTAACGGCCTGCCTGTAACAAGTATAGGCGAATATGCTTTCCGTCATTGCACTTCCCTCACAAGTGTAATAATCCCTGACACTGTTACAAATATAGGTGAAAAAGCCTTTTATAACTGCATCCTGCTTGAAAATATAATAATTTCTGACTATGTTAAAAATATAGGAAGTGCTGCTTTCTCTGAAACTGCCTACCTTAACAACAGCAATAATTGGGAAAATGATGTTCTTTACATAAATAATTATTTATTGTATACAAAAGATACTCTTTCGGGTGATTATATTATTAAAGATGGCACA
>JAFVWD010000184.1 GCA_017501865.1 Clostridia bacterium
GAATGCGAGCTTACATTACTGCCGTTCACCGCACGGATTGTATAAATATACTTAACGCCTAATTTATTGGTTTTATCTGAATAGCTTGTAGAATTATAATTCTGCACAAGCACAGAAAAACCTGACCACTTACCTGTTGCATCATTATACTCTTTTCTGTAAATTGTATAACTCTGTGCACCTGCAACTGCATTCCAAGAAACGTTTATTCCGTTAACTTTATTATTAGTTATGCTTACCTTAGGTGCGGCAATATAATACATTGGAGAGGTGTTAAGATAACGGCTCGAATATGCCCCATTTACAGCTTTAACTGTATATTTATAAGAAACACCACTTTTTACACTTGTATCAATCCATTTAGTTGTTGTCGAACCTTGCGCACATAAATACTTCCACGAAGTCCATGTGCCACTTGAATTTTCAGCACGATAAACCTCATATTTTGCTGCACCTGCAATTTGGGACCAGGAAACATTTATACCTGTTGATACCGCTGAAAACTTAACATTTGGTGTCAACAAACAAATCAATGAATTAGATGATTTATACCCACTCTTATAGTTACCGTTAGCGGCACGAACTGTATATTTGTATGTTACACCGCTTTTCACTGTTGTATCTACCCATGAGGTTTGTGTAGAGGAAATAGTTTTTAAATTTTCCCATGTATTCCACTTTTTTGTGCTTGTATTATACGATGCTCTGAAAATAATGTGAGAAGTTGCCCCGCCTGAAACACTCCATGTTACATTGACACCTTTTTCTGCCTGAGTAATCGAAACATTTGGTGCTGCAAGATGATAAAGCTGTGTTGTATCCTTATATGCGCTTGAATGACTGTTATACATAGCTTTAGCAGTATATTTGTAGTACACACCGCTTTTCACGGATGTATCTACATAAGTCAACGTGTCAGCGCTTACAGTTTTTATATTTTTCCATGATGTCCATTTTCCGTTTGATAATTCGGCGCGGTAAATTTTGTAATTCAAAGCACCGGTAACCTTTGCCCACGAAACCTTTATTCCGTTGTTTGCATTTGCAAAGCTTACTGTCGGAGGCAACAAATAAACCACAGAATTTGATGCTTTATAGGAACTGTAAACATTATTGCTTACTGCCCTGACTGTATATCTGTATGAAACACCACTTTTAACATTTTTATCAGCCCATTGTGTTTTATCTGAGCTTACACTTGCTGAATTTGACCAGCTTGACCACGAAGAATTTGATGCATTGTACTGTGAACGGTAAATTACATATTTCGAAGCACATGCTACCTTATCCCAGGTAACCTTAATACCCGTCGCAGTATTTGAAATTTTTACATTTGTTGCCGGACTGAATGTCAGACCTGCGCTCGCAATAAATTTACTTACAGAGGTACCGTCAGTTGCTTTTACCGTATATCTGTATTTTGTTCCGAGTTTAACAGTCTTATCGAGATAAGACGTGCTTTTATAAGAACTGTTAAGTGTTGACCAACCGGACCACTTTCCGGTTGAAGAATTGTATGTACTTCTGTATACAATATAGCTTGTAGCGCCCTCAATTGTATTCCATTTTACATTTATACCACTGTTAGTATTTGCAAGTGTTACCTGAGGTGTAGCAAGTCCCTGTAATACTTTAATTGAATAATCTATACTACTTATTTTGTCGCTATCTGTTACCTTCAGATAATATGTTCCCGCTGATAACTCAGGGGTTTCATTCGTCGTAGTAATTACCTTATCACCAAAAACCTCAAAAGAACCTAACACGGTCTCATCAGCACGACATAATACTACTCTCCAATATTTATTTCCATCGTTAAGCTTCGAATGTGAAAAAGAAAATCTCAAAGGTTGCGGAGAAGTCAACTCAAAACGATAAAAGTCAATGTCATCATATGCACTTATTGTGCCATGATAATCAGTATTTAATTTAATGGGTGTTGCACTTATCGTATTCTCATTAAATTCTTTTTCCCAATTACTACTTGCCGAAAAATTCACCTTCAATGAATAATCGTTATCCAACCAATCACCAGAATAATCAGTTATATAAACATAATATACACCTGCAGGCAATCCGTTATTATCATATGTTGTGCTTTCTGCATTCCCTTGTGAAGACCACGAATCAATTGTTTCAAGATCCTCTGTCAGCAATACAATTTCCCAGTAGCGCTGGGATGTATTCACCTTTTCATGAGAAAAAGAGATATTTACACAACCGTCCTGAGGTAAAGTAAATCTATAATAATCAACATCCTGATAATCTAATACAGTTCCCTTATACACCGTATTAAGTGAAATCGGTGTGGCATTCATAGTTCCACCATTGAATTCTTTTTCCCAATTATTACTCGCAGTGAAATTAACTGTAAAGCTATACGGAACAGGGTTCCAATCACCGGAATAATCAGTAACTCTTACATAATATGTACCTGCCGGCAAACCAATATTGCAAAACGTCAACTCAGTATCATTACCCTCAATTCCCCATGAATCAACTAATACATTATCAGCTGTTCTTACTTCAAGAAGCCAGAAATTGTAAGGCGAGTTTATATTTTCATGTAAAAACGTAATGTTTACTACACCGGGCTGTGACAAAGAAAATCTGTAATAATCTACATCTGAATAAGATTCAATGTACCCTGTAACAGACTGATTTACATTTATGTAAGTTGCTGTTGTCGTAGACTCATTATTGTCACTTGTTGCTGATGCTGTTACACTTAAAAAAAATGCAGAACATACAACAAGTGTTAATGACAAGAATCTTAAAAATCTTTTTCTCATTACTTAAAACCTCCGAACCAAAAATAACATTTTTATTATACCATACAACATATTTTTTCAAAAGCGTTTTTTTCACTAAATTTAATATATATTTTTTAGAAATTTACAACAATTTCCCTTCAAATAAAACAGACTGTAAAATAATTTTTACAGTCTGTTTTTCACTTCGCCTTTGGTTTTCCGAAAAATGATGCGATTATTCCTGAAACAACTGCCGCAGTTATACCTGCCGAGCCTGCTGTAAGCGGACCTGTTAAAACACCCATAATTCCGTCTTTATCTATAGCATTTTTGGTGCCGTCAGCAAGCAAAGCTCCAAATCCTAATAGCGGAACTGTTGCACCGGCGCCTGCAAATTCTTCTACATATTTATAAACACCAAACCCACCTAAAACAACCCCTACCACAACAAATCCTACAAGAATTTTCGCAGGTGTCAGCTTAGTCAGGTCAAGCAACAGCTGTCCGACTACACAAATTAAACCTCCGACTAAAAAGGCTTTCAAAAACATCATATTATCACCACTTACAATAAAAAATCACTCTTTCGTATTTTTTACAAAAGAGTGATTTTTATTCCTTTTATTTTGCTTTTGTTTCACAATAATAGCAGCGATAAACTCTGTTTTCCTTATCTGTAAGGTTAAAGATATGAGGCAGCTCCTGCTCAGTTGAAGAAATGCAACGCGGATTTTTGCAATAGATAACATTTGTAAGCTTTTCCGGCAAATCTACATTACGTTTTTCTACAAGCTTTTCATCTTTAATAATATCAATTGTTACGTTTGGGTCAACATAACCCAATATATCCATATCAATTTTTACGTCTGCATCTATTTTAATTATATCTTTAACGCCCATTTTTGCACTTTTAACATTTGTCATAAGTGCTACAGGACAGCTCAATTCACCCAATTTGAGCAAATCGTAAATTTTCATACCGTTTCCTGCTGTAATATGGTCAATTACGAAACCGTTTTTTATAGAATCAACTCTCATTTCTCTACCTCCAAAATCAGCATAATTCCAAAAGCTTGAGAATAAGTGCCATTCTCATATACTTACCGTAAAGAACCTGTTTGAAATAGCACGCTCTCGGATCCTTATCTATAGCAACACTTATTTCGTTTACTCTCGGAAGCGGATGCATTATTGATAAGCTCTCTTTTGCATTCACCAACTTTTCAGCTGTGAGAATATAACTGTCCTTGAGTCTTAAGTAATCCTC
>JAFVWD010000185.1 GCA_017501865.1 Clostridia bacterium
AATCATAATCAGTTTCAACATATGTGAAGCCATTGATTCTTGAAATAATCATAGCAGCATCTTTACCAAGACCGTTAAGGATAACTCGTAATGGTTCTTTTCTTACCTTATTTGCAGAACGAGCAATACCGATTGCACCTTCAGCAGCTGCAAAGCTTTCGTGACCTGCAAGGAATGCAAAGCACTTTGTGTTATCATCAAGAAGCATAGCACCAAGGTTACCGTGACCAAGACCAACTTTTCTCTGGTCTGCAACTGAACCAGGAATGCAGAATGCCTGAAGACCAATACCGATTTTTGCTGCAGCATCTGCTGCTTTTGTTGCGCCACTCTTAAGAGCAACCGCTACACCGAGTGTATATGCCCAAACAGCATTTTCAAATGCGATAGGTTGAACACTCTTAACTTCTTTTTCTACATCTATACCTTTTGAAAGGCAAAGTTCTCTGGCAGCCTCGAGGCTTTCAATACCATATTCGGCAAGGCACTTTTCAATACCGGCCATTCTTCTTTCTTTACCTTCGAATCTCATATCATTAGCCATTTTCAGTGTCCTCCCTTTTAATTATTCTTCTCTTGGGTCGATATACTTAACAGCATCGTTAAAGCGACCGTAGTTACCTGTATTATTTTTAAGAGCTTCATCAGCTGACATACCGTGACGGATATCTTCCATCATCTTACCAAGTTTAACGAATTCATAACCGATAACCTGGTTGTCACTGTCAAGAGCCATACGTGTAATATAGCCTTCAGCCATTTCCATATAACGTACACCTTTAGCTTTTGTGCTGAACATTGTACCAACCTGTGAACGAAGACCTTTACCGAGATCTTCAAGACCTGCACCAACAACAAGACCATCTTCTGAGAAAGCTGATTGGCTACGGCCGTAAACTATCTGAAGGAAAAGTTCACGCATAGCAACGTTAATAGCATCACAAACAAGGTCTGTGTTAAGACACTCTAAAAGAGTTTTGCCCGGAAGAATTTCTGCTGCCATAGCTGCAGAGTGAGTCATACCTGAGCAACCGAGTGTTTCAACAAGAGCTTCTTCAACAATACCCTCTTTAATGTTGAGAGTAAGCTTACAAGTACCTTGTTGAGGTGCACACCAACCCACACCGTGTGTGAAACCTGAAATGTCTTTAATTTCATATGCTTTTACCCATTTTGCCTCTTCCGGGATGGGTGCCGGACCGTGCTGAGGACCTTTTGCTACTATGCACATGTTTTCTACTTCGTGTGAATAGTTCATAAATCATTGACTCCTTTCGGATGTTTATTTTTTACCCTACTATTTTATTACAGAACACTCTTTAAGTCAAGAGTAAAACTAAACCTTTACACAACAATTTCAACATAGCTTTATGGTAATTTTTATTAAAATTGAATAAACGACTTGTTTTTCTTGTCGTTTCACTATATAATAATATAATGACTAAATGTTTATAAAAGAGGTCTTATATGGTCTTTTCAAGTTTAATTTTCATATATGCTTTTTTACCCCTGACTCTCGTCTTTTATGCTTTAGGGCAAAAAAACAATATAAGAAACTACATACTTCTGGTTGCTTCGTTGATTTTTTATACATGGGGCGAGCCTGTTTATGTACTCATTCTCATTGCGATGACTTTCATTGACTGGGTTGCCGCACTTTTAATACAGAATGTATGCGAAAAATCAAGCTCCAAAAAAACGGTTTTGGTTATAACTTGTATAATAAATCTTCTTTTTATCGGTATTTTCAAATACACGGGCTTTTTCCTGAGCAATATACAGGCGATTTTCGGCATACCCGAAATAATTCCGCAGATTGCTTTACCTATTGGTATTTCATTCTACACATTTCAGCTTCTCTCTTATGTTGCTGATGTTTACCGGGCTGAAGTTCCCGCCCAGAAAAAATTTTCATATTTATTGCTTTACTCAAGCTTATTTTTCCAATGTATTGCAGGCCCTATTGTCAGATATTCTGATGTTGAACGCGAAATTGAACACCGCACAACCAACTTCCCTCAGATATGTGAAGGTATTTCTCGTTTCACTATAGGTTTAGGTAAGAAAGCATTAATAGCAAATATTTGTGGCTCTCTCTCGGACCAATTATTAGTTTCTGATGCTTTTATGTCATCCGAGGAAACCGTAGCAGCGGCTCTTTCGGAACTCTCCGCCCGTTCTGCAGTCGGTTTGATTTTCGGTGTCTTTTTCTATATGCTGCAGATTTACCTTGATTTTTCTGCGTACTCTGATATGGCAATAGGAATGGGACTTATGGTTGGCTTCCATTTCAAAGAAAATTTCAATTACCCTTACACCGCAAGCTCTGTAACCGATTTCTGGCGTAAATGGCATATTTCACTCAGTTCATTTTTCAGAGATTATGTATACATACCATTAGGCGGTAACAGAAAAGGTAAATTTAAAACATACAGAAACATTTTAGTAGTATGGTTGCTGACAGGTCTGTGGCACGGTGCTTCGTGGAATTTTGTTTTATGGGGCTTGTTCTTCTGTGTTTTCCTTTTAATAGAAAAAGCCGGACTTTTAAAGCTTTTGAAAAGAACTCCGTATTTTGTCGGCAATATCTATACTCTTATTGTTGTATTCTTTGGTTGGATTTTATTCAGATTCAGCGATTTCAGATTTATTCCTGTGGTTATAAAAGGCATTTTCGGACTCAACAATAACGGGTTCATTGATTTTGAAACCAAAGCGCTTCTTACTTCGAACTTAGTCTTTATAGTTATAGCAGTAATATCTGTTACTCCGCTTACTAAAAAGCTTAAAAAGCTGATTATGGCTAAATGTGATACAAAAAAGAAAAAGCTGGCTTTTGATATTATTTCAGTAATCCCGCCTATTCTCATATTAATACTTTCAACTATTTATCTTGTGGGTGACAGTTACAACCCCTTCCTTTACTTCCAATTCTGAGTTATTAATTTTTACAAACAGAGGTTAATTTAATGATTTATAATACACCCAAGGAGTTCTTGTTTCGTGTTCCCAACACGCAAACAAATAACAAGCCACGAAAAAAGGCTCCGCCAAAAATTAAAAACTTAAAAGAATATAAGCCCGTAATACAAAAAACGAGGAAAAAGCACATTGCAAAAGCAGCTTCTTTCTTTGTTACACTTTACCTTGGCACAATCCTCGCTTTTTGTATTCCTTTACGACCAACTTATTCTGATACAGAAAAAAGAAGCTTATCAGAATTCCCTGATTTCACCGCAGAAGCATTCCTTACAGGTGATTATTTCGATGATATATCACTTTGGTTTTCAGATACATTCCCATTCAGAGAAGGTATGACCAAAGCAAGCACATTTTTAAAATCGCTTTCAGGCTTTTCTAC
>JAFVWD010000186.1 GCA_017501865.1 Clostridia bacterium
ATAATCTCACTGAAGTTGTCGCAGAAATGAGTACAAACTGCTTTAGTACCGCTTGATTCAATATTGCCGCCCGCGATGCCGATTGTAGTGTAGCCTGCAAGTCTTACAGAGCAAGCACCTGCACCGCTGTCTTCAATGCCTATAACCTTGCTTCTGTCAGCAAAGGCTTCACCTAAGCCTACAATAGATGTTTCTGAGTAGAGCCATGGGTGTGGCTTCGGTGATAATTCACCTAATGTACCTACAGAGCCCTTTCTTAACGGGAAGCCGGCAGAGATTATTGCATCGTAAAAATCTTTGGGGTCGCCCATACCGAGTGTCTTGAAGGCGGAGAGAATTTCAGGCCATGCCTTTTCATAAAGTCCCGAGGTAACAAGACCGATTTTGATTCCCATATCTTTTAATTCAAGAAGGAAATCTTTAACACCTTCAGTAGGTGTGAATGCGCCGTCTTTACCTCTGCCCTGCATAATTTCTTCCATTTCTCTGTGAGTGTGCTCAAAATAGAAGTTTCTTGCTTTTTCAAGCGATTCACCGGGGCAGTATTTGTCTATACAATATTGCAAGTGTTCAGATACACTATGACCTGAAACAAAAGGAATATCACTTTCTTCGAGCTGGAATTTAGGGTTTCCTAACATACTTGCAGTAGTCATTTCTATAATCCAGATCCAGAATTCTTCACTTCTTACTGTTGTACCGTCCAAATCCATTAAAACAGCATTTAACGGATATTCAGTTTTAACAGGGTAAACGGGGTAATAAACAGGGTAAGCAATAGCAGATTTTACACAAGCTAAAGTATGTGTGCCGAAGGATACAAATTCAACCTTCTGGTCGCCTGTTGCAACAACGAATTCAACACCGTTTTTGCCTGCTGTGAATTTGCCGTCCTCGGTTGCGGGGAGAAGATGAAAACCGCTTGTCGCATCTACTTCACCGAGGTCAGGGATATAAAGTTTTTTGTCGAGTAACATAATAAATTTCCTTTCAAAAAGACATTCAACCTATTCTAACACAAGAGTTTAAATATGTAAACTTTATTTACTGAATTTTTTCAAGTTTTCTTCTTTCAATCAGCTCTTTTTCAACCTGTTCTCTTTTTTCTTGCGGATATTTTATAAAAAACAAAGGAACTATATAGAGAATACTTGCAATAACAGGGGTAAGCATTACAAGAGGCCATATCCATAAGTCAAATGCTTCGCTTTGTGTTCCGATGAAGGATGCAGCAGTATCATCAACAGCCTTGTAATCAAGAAGATGAAGCGAGAGTGTTGCAAGACCGCCTGTAATACCACTTGAAACCTTTGTGAAAAATGTTTGCATTGAGAAGGTGACACCCTCGGTTCTTTTTCCTGTTTTCCATTCCATATAGTCAACGCTGTCACAGAAAACAGAAGTCTGAGCTATGCTTAAAGCACCCATTGGAATTGAACCAACAGCAATAAGTGCCATACCAATCCAGAAATTAATTCCTTCAAAGCCTATGAAAAACGCAATAGCTCTTGTGACGGCATTAACAGCCTGCATAAATATGAGAGTGTTCACATATCCCTTGAAAAACTTTTTCATTTTATCGGCAAATATCATACCTATGAATTGAGGAACACTTGTAATTGCAAAGTAAATAGTTGTAAGTCCCAATGCACCTATGAATCCGTCAGCGCCGGGGAAATCAACAGGCAATTTGTATTTAAAAAAGTAGGTAACCAGCTGTGTTCCAAAGCCTAATGAGCCGAAAATATTGGCAAGCGTAACAAGCAGCATCATTTTATTTTTGAAAAGAAGAGAAAAGCTTTCAAAAAGTGATGTTTGCTGTGTTTCGGGGTTGATTTTGATTCTTTCCTGAGCTTTATATGAGCGATAGCTCAACATACCACCGCCGAGTCCGAAAATTACAGCGAACACGAGAGTAATAAGAGACATTCTGTTTTTTGTTTGAAGGGCAATCATTTCAATAAACATAGGAATTGCCATATTGAAAACACCGTAAACCAATGAACCGACTGTTCTTGCCCATTTTATGAAATTATCTCTTTCATCGCTTACAGGTGAAACGGATGCGGTAATTCCCCATATAGCGACATCCTGCAGAGTGTAAGCTATGTCCCAGGCAATGTACATAATTATAAAGTACGACACCCTGAGCCACAGAAGATTTTCTTCAGTAGAGAAAACAAGAAAAATCAATACAGTGAACACACCTACAGGGAGTGGGGTGTAACGTAAAAACGGTCTTAATTTTTCACCGTTTTTAAAGCTGTGCTTATCAACAAAAGAGCCTACTATAGGGTCATTTATGCCATCCCATATCTTCATAATTATGAGAATTACACTTACTGTTACCGCAGGGAATAATGCAATATCGGTCATAAAGTATGTAAAGAATGAGCCACCTATAAGAGAGTAAACCAGATTTTGTCCCGAAAGACCTGCAAGGTAATTAATCTGCTCTTTTTTAGAAACGTATTTCATAAATGCACCGCCTTTTTAATTTTTATATTTAAATTATACAGTATTATGAGGTGTGAAATCAACTATAAAATATTTCAAAAAACACGTATTTTCTTATTGAAAATAATAGGTAATAATGCTATACTTAAATATGTACGAAATAAAATCGCTTTGCGGTTTAAGGAAGGAAGATTTTTTTGGCAGAAATCAAAAATATGGATGCTGTTGCAGCACTCGATGCTATGGATGCTCACGTTGATGACTGGCGTGATGCTACCAAAGGTAAGCAAAGAGGTATTTTCTCATTTGATGATGTTGCGGCACTCAAAATTAAAAATCTTAAAAAGAGAATTTATACTGATATTGAATCAATTCCTGCATGGAAGATGAAAGAATGCATCTACAAGGGTGTTGATGATTATGAATATCTTTACGATGAATGGAAGGAGCTTAATGTCGGTGACCGTTGGGGTAACAACGGTTGGAGCGCATTCTTTAAGAACTCATTTGATATGCCCGAACGCTTCAAAGGTAAAAAGGTTACTCTTAACGTTTATTTCGGCGGTGACTCACTTTTAACTCTTAATGGTGAGCCGTATCAGGGACTTGACCCGTTCAGAAACTCTGTTTTACTTACAGATTGTGCAAAAGGTGATGAGCACTACGATGTTG
>JAFVWD010000187.1 GCA_017501865.1 Clostridia bacterium
GGTAACGGGGCAACCGGAACTTCTTACACACGAACAACGGTTGGGAAGTTCTGCTCCGGAACGAGACCGCATCAATGAAACATATCGATTCGCACCAAACATCGACTCTCTGAAATGCTTTGACCAAAAATGCGTAATTCCTTCAATGCATTTATCAATATGTGAGTTATAATAACACCGTGGACAGCTGTTGTCAAGAGCTTTTTGAAATATTTTATGAATTTTCTGATTGTGCGATTACTCTGAGTACAGCATTATCGGGAATTTGTCGTTTAAAGCAGAATATCCGACAAAAAAATATTTTTTTGTTTTCTAAATAAGAATTATAAGATGGAAAATATGTGATAAACTACATTTAAACAAAAGTTTGTTGAGTTACTCGACGGATTTAGTTGTAAATATTTTTTTGTTTGAAAAAAGGAGCGTTGTTATGAGAACCACACTTAAGAGAAGACTTTTAAGACTTGCATGTATCAGTGTAGTTGTTGCATCTTTGATAGTTACGATAGCAGCAGAAATAGGAATTTTTTCATTATCAAGCGCAAACACAAAACAAAACGGGTTGACTGTTGCTTCAATTGCAGAAAAAACCTTCAACGAGGAAATTATTTACCTTAGTGAATGCCTTTTAGAAGCTGAAGAAAGTTTAGAAGGCGATGCAACTTTTGAAAAAGTATTTTTACATGGTAAGTTTGACGGATATGATTACAGCGCAGTAAAGAGTGTTATTGAATCAGCAAATACAGAGTATATGGTAATTACACCGTATGTTGCTAATGAAGCAGGTGATTATGTAACACTTGTAGCATTAAAACGCGCTGACGGAATAATTGTAGGTGAATTGGCAGAAGATTACTTCAGTGCTATTTTAGGTGCGTTAAAGTTAAATGAAACAGATATGGGCTTTGTTGTTGATGCAAACGGAAAAATTGTACTTTCAGCAGATTATAATGTTGATACAACTAACAATAGTATTGTTGAAAACTTCGGGCTTTCAAATGTTGCTGAGAATTTAGCGAAAGAAGAAGCAAGCGTTTCGCATTTTAAAAATGATGCAGGAAAGATGACTGTTGTTCAGACCCCTGTTTCGGAATACGGCTATTCAGTAGTTTACGGTTCAAGTGAAAATGGTACATACAGTAAGGCTATTTCAATAGGAATCTCATTGGTTGTTATTGTTGTAATTCTTTTCTGTCTTGCTTATTGGGTTGGTCAGTTAATCGCAAAGCAGATTGCAGCCCCGATTGTTAACACCACTAACAGACTTGTACGTGTTGTTGAAGGTGATTTGCACGGAGAAACTCCTGTTACTCACCGTGGTGACGAAACTCAGGTTCTCAACGATGCAATGGTTAGTACAATAAGAGAATTTTCAGCATACATTAAAGATATCGAACGTTTCCTTTCGGAAATAAGCGAGGGTAACCTCAATGTAACAAGCGACCTTGAATATGTAGGCGACTTTGCGAAAATAAGAGAGGCTTTGACAAAAATCCGTGATAACCTTAAAGGTACAATTAGCGGTATTAAGGTTGCAAGTGAGCAGGTTTCATCAGGTTCAGACACACTTTCTTCAAGTGCACAGCTTCTTGCTTACAACACTTCTGAAGAGGCAGCTACTCTTGAAGAAATCAGTTCTATGACAAATGATATCGAAACAAATGTCGGCAAGAATGCTCACGCAACAGTTGAAGCTTCTGAGCTTCTTAAAAATATTGTTTCAACAGTTGAAGTAGGTAGTGAAAAAATGACAGAAATGAAGGAATCTATGGATGAAATCCAACGTTCTTCAGAGGAAATAGAGAAAATTGTTAAAATGATTGACGATATTGCATTCCAGACTAACATTCTTTCACTTAATGCAGCAGTTGAGGCAGCAAGAGCAGGTGCGGCAGGTAAGGGCTTTGCAGTTGTTGCAGATGAGGTAAGAAATCTTGCTACAAAATCGGCTGAAGCTGCTAAGAATACAATGACACTTGTTGAAACAAGTACGCGTTCAGTTAAATTAGGCGGCGAGCTTACAATAGAAACTGACAAGTCTCTTAAGGCTATTAATGAGTCTATAGCTCAGTTCACGCAGCTTATGGATGATATTACTGTTGCATCTAAGGAGCAGGAGGGCGCTATAAAGCAGATTACTCTTGGTATAGAGCAGCTTGCAAATTCAGTTCAGTCCAACTCAGCAACAGCACAGCAGAGTGCAGCTTCTACAAAAGAACTCAACAACCTGGCAGGTTCACTTAAAGACGAAGTTGAACATTTCAGAATATAAAGTATGTTGTATAACGAGTCGGTTTCCGCAGAGCCGACTCGTTTCCTCATATAGGAAATAAAATGAATTTTTTGTTAATATACATATCAAGATTTTGACTTTGATGAATTTTTGTGTAAAATATAATTACAACATTTAAACAAAAATATTTAAAGGAGTGTTTACTATGGAACTTAAAGGTTCAAAGACAGAAAAGAATTTAATGGAAGCATTTGCGGGTGAGAGCCAGGCAAGAAATAAGTACACTTACTTTGCATCTGTTGCAAAAAAAGAAGGTTATCAGCAAATTTCAGCTATTTTTGAAGAGACTGCAAATAATGAAAAAGAACATGCAAA
>JAFVWD010000016.1 GCA_017501865.1 Clostridia bacterium
ATCCTTAGTGCGACGGGCACGTTCTGCTATGCCAAGCTTCTTTTCCATATCGAAAAGCTGAGTTTCGGCACGTTTTATCGCATCGCGCACACCCTGACGTGTTATGCCCTCATTCTCGGCAATTTCAGAAAGAGAAAGGTCATCGTTGTAGTAATAATCAATGAACTTACGCTGATTTTCAGTTAACATCTCGCCATAGTAGTCTGTAAGCAAAACTACATCAAGATTCTTCGCCATCAATCATCACACCCTTTCAAATTTTCTGCCAAAGATGTAAAGCAAAAGCACTTTACAGACACGCATTATAGCAGAGTATTCCGCTAATGTCAATACTAATTTCAAAAAATGTAAAAGTTTTTTACTTTACACCTATTTTAAATCCTTAAAAGCTCTTACAAGAGTTGATGCTGTTTCTTTTCCGAAAGAAAAGATTTCAAGGTAATGATTACCGAAAAGCTTTTTCATAATTTTGCTTGTACCTAAAAACATCATTGAGAAATCATTGTCAGGAATAATATACCCCATAGCATCATTTGTAAGACCGAATACAGTAAGCTCTTCGTATTCGAGCACATCCTTCAGAGCCGGCTCGCTGAAATCTTCACCGGAGAAAGAGTATTCCTTCTTAAGTGTATCTGAACCGCTTATAATATCCGGTTCAATTTCTCCCGGAATAAATGCAACCTTTAACTCGTTACCCAACTCCATTACACCTATTTCGGTTACAGATTCATACTTTTTATTGTCTGATTTTAAAACTGTGTAATTACCAACCTTCACCTTGGATATCAATTCAAATATAGGATTACCAACCTTAATCGGAACCTCTTTTGTCCTTATTTTCAATACAGGCTCAAGCTCTTTTTCTTCAATAACCTCTTCACCTTTTTTCTCAATCCATTCGCGGTAATTACTTACTCTGTCAGAGAATATTATTGATTCTGCCTCATACTTTTCAGGATTAAGTAAATCATCTGCAAATATTTCTTCATTTGTTTTAGTCATAGCAAGGGTTATTCTGCCGAGCTCATTTCCTACCGCTTTTGCCTGATTTTCAAATGTATAAACATCTGCGTAAAGTCTTGTAGGATAAACTGCCGCAACTGCGCCATTGAAGAAAATAGCATTATTACCTGCCTTTTCAAGATAATCGCACAATGAATAAACAAAGTCACCCGAAATATTTTCGCCTGTACCCTTACCTTCTTCGCTCATAGAGTTTATATACGGGTGGGCACTGAAATTCACAAGAACTGTATCATTTTTTGATTTGTCATCAGGCGAAAATCTTATTCTTAAAAGCTGACATGAGCAGTCGTATGGCTCACGTCTGTCCCACACATAGCCTTTTATGCCACGTTCCTTTAACGGAGCATTTTCACTTACATATTTTTCAGAGGAGCTACCCATATAGGCCTTGTAAAGCTTACCCGGTGTTTTTTGAGAAACAGCTTCTTTTATAGTTTCTGTGATTTTGTTATAAAGGAACTCCATATACTCCTCATCGCAGGAGTCCATAAGCTCGCCCTGACCTTTAATTAAAACCTTGCGGTTATTCTTGAACACCTCAATAATTCTGCCCCATATCCCCATAGTATCAATAGAGCTGTGTGTATGAGTAGATGAGATGTTTAAAGATGAAATATTATTTTCCTCCATAAACCCACTGAGTCTCTGACGTATAATTTTCACACATCTGTTTGAAAGACCTATACAGTCAACGACAGCAAAAACGGACAGAGCGCCTTCTGTTGTACCAAGGCAAATTGCCCTGACTCTTATATCATCAAGAACACCTGTGGGGAATCTTGCAGGAAAACGGGTCACTCCGCCTATACAATATTCCTTAATCAGAATATCATCCGGTAAAATACTGTTTTGCGCATAACCCAAAACCCATTTTGAATTTTTCGCGGATTCGTTAACAAGATTGGTTTCCTGCTTAGCAGAAGCAATTTCTTCGGAATCAATATTTACAGCAGGTTCAGGAAGTCCGTCTGAAAATTTACCTATTGCTTTTACAAAAGCCTTTGAGCACATATTTGCTCTGTCTTTCATCGGCATTTTGTAAAATGCTGCACCCAAACCGATTGCTGCAGCACCTATTGCCGCACGTTTTAAATTCTTTTTCATAAATTAAACCTCTTCAGCTTTATTTACTGCCGCATCAAACCGTTTTGTTATTTCATCAGCCTCTGTGCGGTCTTTTATAATTGTATTATTGAACATTGCATTTACTTCATCTACAGATTTTAATAAA
Source organism: Clostridia bacterium (assembly GCA_017501865.1). GTDB lineage: Bacteria > Bacillota > Clostridia > Oscillospirales > Acutalibacteraceae > DTU089. The sequence goes on from JAFVWD010000016.1 coordinate 2,261, forward strand.
GCATCCTTTATATCTGCAGGTAAATCTTTTTTCAATAAATCATCCACCTTTGGTAAAAGCCTGTATTTTATTCTGAATACATCCCTCGTTCCGTTAAACTGAGGAAAACGTTCATCTGAATAAACATCTGTAAATTTCTCATTTGTAAGAATTTCTTTGCACAGAAGAAGCGCCACATCATTATAAGCAGTATCATCATGAACCTGTTTCTTAAAGCAGAAAACAGAATCCGGAAAAACAGAAGTGCTTAAGTCTACCGTTCCGTCAGGTGAGACGTGGTTATGATTTTCGTTTTTACAGCCATCATATACCGCTTTATAATCTTCCGGTAATTTTTCACCAACCGCTGCAGCGGTACCACCGAGTGATGCAGATTTAAAATCTACGATTGAATCTGAATTGAGATTTTTTGTACCTGCAATAGGCAAAAGCGGTAAACCGTAACCACAGACGGCAAAGAATTCAGTTCCCTGACTTTCTATCTTTTTCAGTAACTGCCGTAAATTACTCTGCGCACTGAAAAAGCGGTCTGTTTTAGCTCTGAGAACCTTGTATTCTTCGCCTGAAATATATTTATCTCTGAATTCCTCATACTTTTCGTGAGGTATAACCGCCCACATTCCGGGGCAATTTTTCAGGAAGGTTTCAAGAATTCCGTCAATCAAAGCTTCTACAATATGTTCAGCAGTAGCTTCACCCAATTTTTTCAGCAATTTTTCCATTGTCTTAATCGTATCTGAATCAAGAAACATCTGCAATAATGCATACGGATTTGACAAATCAAGATTTTTTGAGAAAACATCTGCAATCAGCGTTGAGCCGTTAGCGGCAGGAACAAAATAACATACACGGTTTACATCATTTTTCTCTCCGTAAGCATCAAAATAAGCAGTGGCAATGGAACCGCCGAGACTTACAGGAATTAAATTCACCTTACTATGACCTGTCTCTTTTTTTACATTTTGTATGTAACTGTCAAGCCGTTCTGCAGTTTCGTAAGGCTGTCCGAATGAATTATATGCAAAAAAATAAAGGTGATCTTCTCCGATTACCTCTGCAAGAGTTTCCATCGGAACCATTTTATATATGTAACGCTTATCATCAGGCTTACAATTCTTTAATGAGCGACCGTCATAATCTACTATATGAAGATTTTCTGTTGAGACACCCTCTTTGTTGACTCTTAAGGCAGAAACTGCATCTGATACAGCATTTTTTAGTTTCTTGCAAAAAGGCTTGTCGTTTTTTGTAATTAACATTCCTATAGCAGAAGGTATCAGTTTTTTTACAAGTGGCTTCGCTTCAATATCAATAGGCCATGCACATTTTATCCTTTCATTTGCAGAAGAATATAAATCTACCTTTGATTGACCTATACCCGGAACAATTATTGTCGGACAATAACCACAATTGCACTTTTCCATAAATTTAAATATCCTTTCAGGAAAATTCATAACCTTTATTTTACCATACATTATATTTTATATCAACAAGAAACTCATTCGTTATAATTAACAAAATACTTAACGCAAGTTTGTAAAAGTTAAAATCATAAATTTATTGAATTACTATTATCGTTGGTGTAAAATTACTTTAACTATACTATTATATTAATGAGCAGGTTTTTTTATGGATGACTCTCTTTTTGTTTTTCAGAAGGGCTTCAACTTTTCTCAGGACGGACCCGGAAACAGACTCGTGTACCACCTTTCAGGGTGTAATATGATATGCCCCTGGTGTTCTAATCCTGAAGGTATGAAAAAAGAAGACTATTCTCAAAAATACTCTCTGTCGGAAATATTCGACGAAATAATTTCTTGTAAAATGATGTTTTTTGATAACGGTGGTGTTACATTTACAGGTGGAGAGGTTTCTCTTCAGGCAACAGCGCTTTCAAGGCTTATAAAAAACCTGAAGGATGCCGGAATACACACCTGCATTGAAACAAATGCCTCATTGAAGGACACGGAAAAATTAATTCCTTTGGTTGACTATATGATTGCAGATTTCAAATCGCCTGATAAAGAACTGCTTAAAGCTGTCACCGGTGGAAATCTTGAAATTATAAAGCAAAACATTATAAAAAGAGTTGAACTCAACAAACCACTGCTTATAAGAATACCTCTCATAAATAATTTTAATACGGGTCAGAAAAACGCAGAGCTTTTCTCAGAATTTTTCAGAACACTTTACAAAAAAAGTGAAAGCAAAGAAATTTATGCAGAAATACTTACATATCATGAATTCGGCAAAGATAAATACAAAAATCTGAATTTAAGCTACAGCTTCAATGACGGTTTTGTTTCTTCCGAGCAAGTAAATCTGCTGAAAAGTGAATTGTTAAAAAACGATGTAAAAATAATAAAAACGTAATGGGATGATTTTATGTACAAATTTAACGCAAATATTTTAACGGAAATGGCAAACAAATTATTTAAGGAGGAGCGCAAAATCAATCATCTTGAAGGTTGGTTCGTGATTAAGGAAACAGAGAATAAATTCGAAGAAAAATACAAGGATTTTTCTCCTATGAAAAAAGCTGCATTAAAATTCCAGGAAGCAGTTAAGGTTCTCCCGATTTCTATTAGTGAAAATGCAATTTTTGCAGGAACTCAAAGAGATGCCTTTGCAAGAAGCTACGCACTTATAAATCCTTCATTTAAAGTAGAAACCTTTGCGGGATATTGTGATCCGACTGCTGTATTTGATGACATTGACCCTACCGAAGAATTCACAAAGGAACGTATAGAAAAGCTCAGAGAGGCAGAAAAAAACACACCTTATGTTAAAACTCTCTCAGAGGTTTATGATTCCTGTGAAAATCTTACAGGTGAGGTTGCATTTTTCATTGAGCAGGTTACAGGACACCTTATACCCGATATGCGCTCAGTTTTAAAATACGGTGTTAAAAAGCTTTTATCGCAAATAGATTTAAAGCTCGCTTCTTGTCCGCAAGAGTTGAAAGAAAATTACGAGGCAATGAAAATCTCTTTAGAAACAGTACTTTTACTCACTGAGAGATATAAGACAATTGCTGAAGAATCGCTCGAAAAAGCAAGAGGTGAACGAAAAGAACAGCTTGAATTAATGGTAAACACCTTGAGCAGAGTCCCGTTTGAGCCTGCCCAAGGCTTATACGAAGCTATACAGAGCTATATTTTAATGTGGGAAACTATGTGTCTTGAACAAGCACCTAACCCATTCGCCTTTTCTGTAGGTAATGCCGACAGAATTTTCGAGCCGTTCAGAGCAAAAGAAAATCTTTCAAGAGATGTTACCGCAGCTCTTTTAAAGCATTTCCTTGTATTTTTCAATGTTGGCGACAGAAGCTGGGCAATTTCTCAGAACCTTATAATAAGCGGTCGTGACAAAAACGGAAACGACCTTACAAACGATACTACATATGCACTTCTTGATGCTTACTATGATATGAATTTACCTCAGCCGATTTTATCAGTTAAGCTTCACAAAAACACACCTGACAAGCTCTACGAGGAGCTTGGAAGATTTTTGTTTACACCGGGTTGTCTTACACCCTCGCTCTTTAATGATGATTCACTTTACGAGGTACTTCAGGATGCCGGTGTGGATGTTGATGATATTGAAGATACTTCAATTGCAGGCTGCCAGGAGCCGCTTATAATGGGCAAGGATAACGGTAACACGACTAACAGTTGGTTCAATCTTGGTAAAATTCTTGAATTAACCTTGAATAACGGATATTCAACTGTAACCGGTGAAAAAATTGCTGACTTACCTTCAGAAAAAACAGATGCACTCACCACACTTAAAAATGCGCGTGAAAATTTCTACAGAAATGCTGAATTTTTCTGTGACGAAATGGTAAAAGCGGCTAACGGTGCTTCAGTTGCAATTTCACATCTTCCCGTGCCTTTCTTAAGTACAGTTATGGGTGGAATTGAAACAGGCTATGACGTAAGAGATATTAAAAACCAAGGTACTAAATATAACGGCAGTGGTTGTCTTATACACGGAATAAGTGTAGTAGCTGACTCGTTTGTTGCCATTGATAAATTGCTTAGTGAGCGTCCGCAGGATGCCGAAAGGCTTTTAAATGCTTTAAAAACCAACTTTGAGGGAGAAGAAGAGCTCAGAGAGTTCTTACTTTCAGCACCCAAATTCGGAAACAATTCAGAAAAAGCGGATAACGAAGCAGTTGAACTAACAAACAAAATAGCCGATATGGTAAGAAGCAGAAAGAATTATCTGGGTAACCCGTTCCGTCCTGATTTTTCTACACCTTCAACACATCTTCTTTACGGATATTGGGTAGGCGCTTTGCCATGCGGAAGAAAATCAAGAGATATGCTCAACTATGGTCTTGACCCACTTTACGGTGAAGCTCAGAACGGTTTGGGCTTCAGAACGCTCTCATTAATGAAATTACCATTCTTAAAAATGTGTGGCGGTTATGCTTCCCACTTCGGAATAGATCCGAAGTATTTCACTACAGATTCATATGAAGAGAAAGGTATTAAATTCAAAAACAAAGTTATGAAGCCTCTTTTCTTCAACGAACTTAACAACTCTGTAGCACCTTTCTATCTTTATGTTAATGTTACAACTGCAGAAATTCTCAGAAAAGTTCTTGCCGAACCGAAAAAATATGCACCTTCAGGTGTATATATAATGAGAATACACGGAACATTTGTCAACTTCCTTGATTTGTCACCCGCGATTCAACAGGATATTATAAAGAGGCTCGATCCTCAATCAACTACTATTTGCTGATGGAGAAAACTATGAATATTTTAGGAATTGATATTGGTACAACGACTATAACCGCACTTCTCTTAAACGAGGAAAGCGGTAAGGTGGTAAGAAAAGCTACACTCAGGAATAATTCTTTTGTTCCTTCGGACCTTCCCTTTGCAAGGCTGCAGAACCCTGAAATGATAATTGATACGGTCATAAGTGCAGTAGAACAAATAACTGACGGAACAAATATCTCTGCAATTGGTGTAACAGGTCAGATGCACGGTATTTTATATCTTGATGAAACAAATACCGCGGTTTCCCCACTCATCACCTGGCAGGATTTAAGAGGCAATGAGCTCTATGAGAACGGCTATACTTATGCCGAGTTTTTGACAAAAACAACGGATTTTAAAGCAGCCACAGGGTTTGGGTTGACTACTCATTTTTTCAACACTAAAAACCACCTTGTACCAAAAAAAGCAAAAAAAATCTGCACAATTCATGATTATCTTGTATCGATTCTTACTGACGAAAATCCTATAACTCACTCAAGCGATGCCGCCAGTTTAGGCTTTTATGATCTTAAGCATCATAAATTTGATAATGTACAATTACTCGAGGTAGGCATTGATCCCGATATCTTACCTCAGGTAATAAAGAACACAAAAATTGTAGGTAAAACAAATTGCGATTTTCTTCCTCCGGACATACCTGTAGCTGTTGCTATTGGTGACAATCAAGCAAGCTTTATAGGTTCAATGCTTAACCCCGAAAATACAATTTTAGTGAATGTCGGTACAGGAAGTCAGATTTCTTTTATAACCAACTCACTTAAAAGTACTGAATCCGGTGAAGTCAGACCTTTGTCAGATGATGAATACATTTTTGTCTGCTCATCTCTTTGCGGTGGTCGTTCGTATCAGATTCTCAAGAACTTTTTTGTTTCTTGCAACGAGCTTTTGGGTGGTACCGAAGATGATCTCTACAGTAAAATGGATTTACTCTCCGAGGAAATTTATAATATTAAAGACCCTTTAAAAATAAACTGCGAATTTTCCGGAACCAGAGCAAATCCTGAAAAACGAGGTTCAATTGAAAATATTTCGCCCGAAAACTTTACTCCCACACATATGATTTGTGGTGTTTTAACCGGTGTCGCAGATGAATTGAAGCTTTTATATGAAGATTCAAAATCACATTTACCTTTTAATCCTCGCTCCCTTGTCGGTTCAGGAAACGGTTTAAGAAAAAGTGCGGTATGGCGCAGTATTTTCAAAAAGGAATTTAATCTTGATATATCATTACCAAAGCATTCAGAAGAAGCTGCTGTTGGTGCCTGCATTTTCGCTTCAGTTGCTAACGGTAAATACAGAAATATAAGAGATGCGCAAAAAATACTTTTAGGAGAATAATTATGAATTACGAGTTATATGCCAAAAATCCGATATTTTTTGAAAAAAACAGAGTTTTCAGAGTTTATTTAGGGGGTAAGCTTTTTTCCGACTTTTTCGGAGATGACAGCGAAGACTGCTTTTACCCGGAAGAATGGGTTTGCTCATCAACAAAAGCATTAAACGAAGGTAGCACAGATGAATTTGAAGGCATTTCAAAAATAAAAGGAACCGACATTTATTTTAATCAGTTAATTGAGGACTGCAAGCAATTAATGTTGGGCGACAGAAACGGTCTTGATGTACTTGTAAAGGCTCTTGATGCTGCAATCCGCTTACCTGTTCAGGCGCATCCTGACAAAGCCTTTTCAAGAAAGCATTTTAATTCAGACTTTGGTAAAGCTGAAGCCTGGCTTATACTCGCTACAAGGCCCGATGCACATATTTACTTCGGATTTAAAGACGGAGTTACTGCTGAGGATTTTGAAAAAGCTGTAAATAACAGTGAGTCAGATAAAACTGCCATGGAGGTTCTTCTTAACAAAATACCTGTAAAGCCCGGGGATGTTTATTTTATTCCGGCAAAAGCAGTTCATGCAATTGGTGCAGGTTGTCTCATTTTAGAAATACAGGAGCCTACCGATTTTACAATTCAACCTGAAAGATACTGTGGAGATTATAAGCTTTCAGACACTCAGATGTATCTTAGCTTAGATAAACCAACAGCTCTTTCCGTTTTTGACTACTCATATGACAAAGAGAGGGTTCTTAATGAATGTCGAAAAACACCGACTATTCTTTCTGAAGAGAACAACTGTGTAAAAACTGCTCTTATAACTAAGAATGATACACCTTGCTTCTCACTTGAGCGTTATGAAATTAATAACGGTAAAACCGAAATGCTTTCGGCTCCCGTTATTTATGTTGTTACTGATGGAAATGGTGTTCTTACAAACGGAGAAAAAGAAATTCCGCTTAAAAAGGGAGACTACTTCTTTATGCCATACTACTGCAATAAAGAATACTTTGTAAAAGCTGACGGCAAATTAACACTTGCTGCTTGCATACCACCGGAAAAGGAATAAGTAATATGTATGATGATCTTTTATCTTTAAAAGAATGGAAAAGCGAAAACACTGCCGATTTTTACAACAGATTAAATGATTTGTTTGATGAAGAAAAATGCGAGGCGACTGCCCGGGTTGCAAACGCATTAATAAAAAAAGGCGGAGCAAAAAATTTAGGAATTGCAGAAACAATATTATTCAATGCAATTAATAATTATTTTAATATTGAAGACACAAATTACAAAGCAAAAATTTATTTTTGTTTGGGAAAACTTTATGAGGCTCGTGAAGAATATTCTGAAAGTTTTAATTATTATGAAAAATATGCATTAAATAATTCAATTCACGAAGGAACAAATTCCATTCTGTTAAGAATAATTATTTTAAGAGACAATTTTAAATATTCAGATGAATTAGAAAAACTATTTTTTAGAAGCGCCTCGGAATATAATTTAGGTCTTCGAAACGACAGAATTTATGAAGACATTGCAGAATATTTAATTTTAATAAATGAAAACAAATTACAGAAAGCTGAAGAAAAAAAGAAAGATTTAAAAGCTTTAGTAAAATACGGACAGCTTCCTCTGTTAGATGTAATCATCAGAAAAGATAGTGTTTTCAACGCTTTGACAGTTCCTCAGAAAGTTATTGATTTTATAAATAAAATATAATAAATAAAAAATAAAACGATGCAAGAGGCATCGTTTTATTTTTTATCCTTACATCCGCCTTAATACCTTGCTCTTAATTTTGCATTAATAATTTTAATATTAATTTCGGCACTTCAATTTATTTAATTTTATCTTTTATTATTTTTACAACCAAAAGCAAAAAAAGAAAGAAATGTTTTTGATTTTTTACACTGATTTTTTTAAATTCCTGTTTTATTTTTTTGAAACAATTTTAAATCTGAATAATTTTACAAACAAAAAATAAATCCAAAACAAAATTTAAACCCGATTTTTTTAAAACAAAATAATTTGAAATTTAAATCCGAAAATCAAATTTAATTTCAAAATTCAAA
>JAFVWD010000188.1 GCA_017501865.1 Clostridia bacterium
AAACCGTTGTTTATGATAGACTCAAGCTCTTTTTCAAGTCTTTCTGACACCACGGCAGGTAAATCTTCACCGTACCATTCTCTTGCTCTGTCCCAACAACATTTTGTTAAATCTTCTTCAGCACCCGGTATTACGGGGTTGAAGGTACCGTCAGGTATAGGAAGAATTCCGGGCTCAATCATATCTGCTATTAAGTTGGTATTTGTAATAACAACCTCTTTTGCAGTTTCTTCACCAAGATAAGCAAAATCACTGAGCATTTCATCGGTTGTTTTAAGGTAAAGCGGTGCCTGATTATCTGCATCCTTATACCCCTGACCTGCCTGTAAAATTGCTCTGAATTTTGCATCACCTTTATCTAAAAAGTGAACGTCACCTGTAGCAACAGTCTTTTTGCCTAATTTATCACCTAAAGCTATAATCTCTCTGTTAATCTGCTCTAAATCCTCAAAAGAGTTAACCCTTTCGTACTCTTCATCGTTTTTAGTTATCATAAAAGCATTGTTGCCATTCGGCTGAATTTCAAGATAATCGTAAAACTCTGCGATTTTAATAAGCTCTTCAGGACTTTTTCTTTCAAGAAAAGCACTATAAAGCTCACCTGCTTCACAGGCGCTGCCTATAATTAAACCTTCTCGCAATTCTGAAACAAGGCTTTTCGGCATTCTCGGTCTCTTATAGAAATAATCAAGGTTCGATGCAGAAACGAGCTTATAAAGATTCTTTAAGCCTACTTTATTTTTTACAAGTAAAATACAGTGATAGCTCTTTGCTTTCTTTATACCCTCAGCATCTAATTTATCACCGTTTTCATCGTAATCGTTTACAAGGTAGCATTCACAGCCGTAAATAATTTTAAAATCTGAGCCTCGTGCGGTATTACAAGCTTCAGGGAAAGCCTGTACACAACCGTGGTCAGTTATTGCTATTGCTTTATGTCCCCAGCTCATAGCTCTTTTTACTAATGACTTAGCACTGCTCATAGCATCCATTGCTGACATATTTGTATGTAAATGAAGCTCTACACGTTTCTCTTCTGCTTCATCTTTTTCTTCTATTTTCTGAACTGTAGAAACCGCTCTTGGTCTTATAATATAATCCTTTTTATAATCGTCATAAACAATTGTACCGCGGATTATTACCGTAAGACCGTCCTTAAGCTTTGATTTTAAGGATTCAAGGTTTTCTTTTTCATCAAAGAATTTAACACCGTAAGAATAAGTATAATCTGTAACATTAAATTCAAGTATAAGACGTTTACCGTCTTTTGTTTCTTTGCTTTCTAACTTAAAGATATCACCCCAGACAACAACCTCACCATCCTCAGGTGAAATTGATTTCATATCTACAGGATCCTTCTTTATAACGTTACCGAAAATTGGTGTTGCCGTTTCTAAATAAAGTGGTATACCCTCAACAACACGTCTTTCTTTAGGAGCTGACAAATCAACCGCAGGATTATTTACCTTATCAATTTCCTCCTGCTTCTTTATAAACTCTTCTAAAGAACTGTTTTCACCCTCAAATACAACTGTTATACGTTTATTGAAGTGTTCATAAATATAATTCTCAAGGAATGTATCGGCAGCTGCATTTTTACAGATATCGCACCCACCTGACAAAAATTTAATTGTCAAAACATCGTTTTCATACGTATACTCAGAGCTGTCTAAAAAACCGTTTGTCTGAGGAACATTCACCTTTAAAACCTTTAACAGCATTGGGAAACAGCTGTATTCCAATGCTTCAGGCGGTAAAGTAAAATTGAATTCAACAACTTTAAATCTCAAGGCAATTTTAATTTCATTGGCTGTTGCTTTGAGGCACATAATATTTTTAAATTCTTTAAAATGAAGATTTGCAGTCAATTTCAAATCTTCTTTATGTATGTAAAGGTCGGTAAAAGTCGTATCCTTTAACATTTCTCTGTATTTCGGCTCAGAAATATACTCGCCGAATACATCTAAAAACAAATTGCTCATATTTTTTCTATTTCCTTTAATAATTCACTGACTATGTCTTTTTCATTAACTTTTTTTAATATTTCGCCTTTTTTAAATATGAGACCTTCGCCATCACCACCGGCAACACCGATATCGGCTTCCTTTGCTTCACCGGGACCGTTAACAGCGCAACCCATAACAGCAATTTTTATAGGTTTTCTTATGTCTTTCACCGCATTTTCAACTTCGTTTGCAAGTGATACCAAGTCAATTTTAGTTCTTCCGCAAGTAGGACAAGCTACAATCTGAGGAGTTTCAACTCTTAATTCGAGCGCTTTTAAAATATCGAAACCTGCGTAGACCTCTTTGATAGGTGTATCTGTAATAGAAACTCTTATTGTATCACCAATACCGTCTAAAAGAAGGGCACCTATACCTATTGAAGATTTTATAAGAGAACCTCTCTCGGTACCTGCCTCTGTAACACCCAAGTGCAACGGATAATCGCACTTTGCCGCCACTATTTTATATGCCTTAACCATTTTTGTAACATCTGATGATTTTATTGAAACAACAGTATTATAAAAGCCGCATTTCTCAAGCAACTCAATATGCTTAAATGCACTTTCTGCCATTGCTTCCGGAGTTGCTCCGCCGTATTTAGATAACAGTTCCTTTTCAACTGAGCCTGAATTCACACCTATTCTTATAGGAACATTTTTTTCAAGACAGGCAGAGGCTACCTTTTCAACATTTGAAAAAGAGCCTATATTACCGGGGTTAATTCTTATTTTATCAACACCTGCTTCAAGACTTTCAAGTGCAAGCTTATAATCAAAATGAATATCTGCAACAAGCGGAATATTTGTATTTTCTTTTAATTTACCGAGCACCTTAACTGCTTCAAGATTCGGTACAGCCATTCTTACAATTTCACAGCCTGCCTTTTCTAAAGCCAGAGTCTGCTCAAAATTCTTCTCATAATCTTCTGCAGGAGCATTAAGCATTGACTGAACCAACACAGGTGCTCCGCCGCCTATGACTTTATTACCTATTTTAACTTGTCTTGAAATTCTTTTTCCCATAATATTTCACTACCCTAAAATACTTTGAAAATATCACTGATTGAAATTACCAGCATAAACAAAAGTAATAACACCAAGCCCACTGTATGAATTATGCCTTCCTTTTTAGGATTAATAGGCTTTCTTCGTATCATTTCTATAAATATAAAGAATAATCTGCCACCATCAAGAGCAGGTACAGGAAGAAGGTTAAATACACCCACGTTAATTGTTATATAAGAAAGAAGTGTTAACGCAGTAAAAAGTTTATCTTTTACGGTTACACCCTGTGCCGTGCTGTCCGCTATTGCAGAAATTGTACCTATAGGACCTGAGACATCCTTCATTCCGTACTTACCTGTACACAAATCAACAAGACTCAGACGAACCATTTGTACAATAGAAGCAGAATCAAGAACAGAATTTTTAATAACATTAAAAATTGTATGCTCTTCACCAACTATAATAAAATCCTGCTCAACATATAATTTACCATCAAGCTCAAACTGTCTGAACTGAACATCCTTCAGTTCAATTTTTTTTCCATTACGAATCACGGTGATGTTTAATTTGTTATCAGTATCACGAACCATATTGAAGCCGATACCTCTGCTTGAATAAATAGGTGTATCATTGATTTTTACAATTTCATCGCCCGGCTTAAGTCCGTAATCACAGCTTATAGCATTTTTGTCGAAGCTATGAATAGTTCTTGTTCCGACAAGATTTTGCATAGATAAGCAAACTGCTACAACTACTACACCAAGAATAAGATTTAAAATAGCACCGGCAGCAACAATTATAAATCTCTGGTAAGGTTTTTTCTTGTTAAATGCTCTGTCATCATCGCTTTCTTCATCCTCACCCTCCATACTGACAAAACCGCCAATAGGAAAAAGACGAAGTGCATACAATGTTTCCCCGACCTTCTTTTTAAGAATTGCAGGACCCATACCAAGGGCAAATTCATTTACTTTAACATCGAACAGCTTTGCAAAAAAGAAATGACCAAATTCATGAATAGCAATAATTATACCAAAAAGGAAAATTGCGACCAGATAAGGCCAGACATTTCCCCATAAAGCTGCAATACTAAGAGTATTTATAGAAAACACCTCCAAAAAAATTAACAATGCGCTAATTCCCGTACTGTTTCACGCATAAAAATATCTGTATCGTAAACATCCTGCAGAACATAATCTTCCTTATTCTGCAATTTTTCAGATGCTTCGATGATAAGTCGCGGAATATCATTAAATGAAATTTTGTCTTGCCTGAAAAGAAGGTTTGCTTCTTCGTTAGCACAATTGACAGCAGCAGGCATAAGCCCGCCTGATTTAATAGCATTTTTGCAAATATCCATACACGGAAAGTTTTCGTAATCAGGTTTATAAAATGTAAGATTACCTACTTCCCATAAATCAAGCTGTTTCTCAGGTGATTCATACCTTTCAGGATAAGTAAGAGCAAACTGTATAGGCAGTCTCATATCCGGATGACCCAACTGAGCTATAACAGAATTATCATCATACTCAATAAGAGAATGTACTATGCTTTCTCTATGAACAACAATGTCAATCATATCGGGAGAAACCGAAAAAAGCCAAACCGCTTCAATAAGCTCAAGCCCTTTATTAAACATTGTAGCACTATCTATGGTAATTTTTTGTCCCATTGACCAGCTCGGATGCTTTAATGCATCCTTCAAGGTAACATTACTCAGCTCTTCTTTTGTTTTTCCGAAGAACGGACCACCTGACGCTGTAAGGATTATTCTCTTTAATGCTTTATTACTCGGTGAACCTAAAAGGCACTGAAAAATAGCTGAATGTTCACTGTCTACAGGTAAAATTGAAACATTTTTCTTTTTAGCCGCATCTGTAACGAGTCTGCCGCCTGCAACAAGAGTTTCTTTGTTGGCAAGAGCAATTGTTTTACCCGCTTCAATTGCCGCAAGTGTAGGACCAAGACCAGCCATACCGACAACTGAGTTCAAGGTAATTTCACCCTTTGCTTCTGCACCGCAAGCAGTAACACCTTCTACACCAGAAAGAACTTTAGTGGAAGTATCTTTAACCCTTATTTTTAAATCAGCTGCAGCTTTTTCATCAACCAAAGCAGCATACTGAGGCTTAAACTCTCTTATTTGTTGTTCAATTTTTTCAACATCAGAGAATGCTGCAAGGGCTTCAATTTTATATCCTCTCGCTCTTGTAACATCCAGTGCCTGAACTCCTATAGAACCTGTTGAACCTAATAAATTTATAGTTTTCATATTATACTGTCACTTCATATTTTATCTTAAAAAATGTTGATTATGTAAACCAATGAATAAAGAACCGGCAAAACAAATAACAAGCTGTCACATCTGTCCATTATTCCGCCGTGTCCCGGAAGAAGGTTTCCGAAATCCTTTATGCCGAAATTACGTTTAATTGTTGAAGCTGCGAGATCACCGAACATACTGATAACAGACAGA
>JAFVWD010000189.1 GCA_017501865.1 Clostridia bacterium
ACGCAGGTGCAGAGCACAAACAAGAGGCTCAGAAGCCAATTGTTAGAGAATTTTAAGTGAGGAGGCTATAACAATGTACGAAAGCAAACCATATTTCTACGGTACTGGTAGAAGAAAAAAATCTGTTGCGCGTGTTCGTGTTTATCCGGGTACAGGTAAAATTACAATCAATGACAGAGATATTGACGATTATTTCGGTCTTGAAACACTTAAACTTATTGTTCGTCAGCCTCTCGCTATTACAGAAACATCTGAAAAATATGATGTTATCTGCCGTGTAGCAGGCGGTGGTGTTACAGGTCAGGCAGGTGCTATCCGTCACGGTATAGCAAGAGCTCTTCTTCAATCTGAAGACGAAGTTCGTCCGGTTCTTAAAAAGGCTGGCCTTCTTACAAGAGACCCAAGAATGAAAGAAAGAAAGAAATACGGTCTCAAAGGTGCTCGTCGTGCACCACAGTTCTCAAAGAGATAATTTTTCTCAAATTTTCGGCTTGTTTCGGGTTTTCACTCGCAACAAGCCGTTTTTTTATTTATGAAAAAATGTATCATAGCGCTCATTAATTCTTGACTTTTTCTTGTATACATATTATAATTTATTGATAAATGTTTTTTTAGATTTTGTTGTATCAGGTGTTTGTTATGAAACGTAGTTTATTTACACCAAACAGAATAGTTGTAATTGTTTCCTTGTTTTTATTGCTGACAATAGATGCAGGGTTTTATTCCAATGAAGAATTTAATGGAAGTTTAAAGCTTGTAATTGCGGCAGCCGCAGCACTTTTGCTTGTTATATTCCGTATTCAGAAAACAATATTAAGTACACCATTTTTCACACGTTTCAGGCGTACCTTTTTATATTTTGTTGTTTCACTTATTATGCCGTTGGTTTACGGTAGATTTAATACCAAGCAAATGATTATTATGCTTGCAACCTGGTCTATAGGTTATTTATTTACTTTGTTTGTTTCATATGAGGAATTTAAAGATGTTTTCTGGCAGATAATAAAATTTCTTGCAGTTTATTCTTTAATTACATTTGCACTTAATTTTGTTGTTCCTAATCTTATCGGCTTATTACCATATGTTGTAAGAGATGGTACATCTTATCACAATGCAATTTTTTCGGTTGTATCTGACAGTACTTATGTTAAACGTAATTTCGGTATATTCTGGGAACCGGGTGCATATTCAATTTATCTGAATGTTGCCTTGTATTTTGAATTACTTGAAAATAAATTTGATATTAAACGTATTGCCTTGTTAACAGTTACAATTTTATCAACACTTTCTACACTTGGTATTATTTGTATGGTTATATTATACTGTGCTTTTTTAACTACCGACAGAAATATGGTTTCGAACAGAGTTAAGGGTGTAATATTAGCAGCTATTGCTTTTGGTTTTGTTATTTTGTTTGTTTATGGTGGTGACTTCTTGTTCCACGTGTTTAACAAGCTTGATGTTTCCGGCACAAATGTCAGTGAGTCTACTACAGTTAGAATTAATGCAGTTATTTATCCTTTGTCTGCATTCCTGAGTTCTCCGTATTTCGGTGTTGGTTACGATGATTATTTGTTTATTCAAGAGCGATTCTGTGAAAATATGGCAACCTGTTCATTCTTAAACTGGTTATGTCTTTTTGGTATTGTCGGTGGAGTTATTCCGATTGTTGGTTGCGTAAGGTTTTTCACAGTTAACAATCATAAATTTGTGACGAATGCCATTTTATTTGTTTTTACTCTGCTTTTATTCTCAACTGAAAACTTTATAATTATTATGTTTATTTATATGCTTGTTTTCTACGGATATATAAAACGCAATAATGTAAGCTTACTGAGGAAAATGGAGATCGGAAGAG
>JAFVWD010000190.1 GCA_017501865.1 Clostridia bacterium
CCATAGAGATTTTTTGTACCATTGCCTGAATAGGTGTTCTCTGATATTTACCACCGAACGGCATAAGAACAGTACCTGCACCGATTGTTGAGTCAAATCTTTCAGAAAGACCGCGCTTTGAACATATATTAAGGTCAGAAGCAAGCTCCTTCATATTATCAGCAAAATTACCGTTAATCTGCTTTGCAAAATCCTTGCTCTTTTCTACTGTGATATCAATATGCTTCTGAGCACCGTTTGAGTTAAGGAATTCACGGCTGATATCAACAATTTTAGCACCGTTCCACTCCATAACAAGTCTTTTTTCTGCCTGAACCTCAGCTACAACAGTTGCTTCAAGATTTTCACTTTCTGCAAGCTCTAAGAATCTTTTAACATCCTTAGGCTCAACGACAACTGCCATTCTTTCCTGAGATTCACTGATTGCAAGCTCAGTACCGTCGAGTCCGTCATATTTTTTAGGAACTGCATTAAGATTAATTTTAAGACCGTCTGCAAGCTCACCTATAGCAACAGAAACACCACCTGCACCAAAGTCGTTGCAACGTTTAATCATTCTGCATGCTTCTTTATTGCGGAAAAGTCTCTGAAGCTTTCTTTCTTCAGGAGCATTACCCTTCTGAACCTCTGCTCCGCAGCTCTCGAGAGATTGTAATGTGTGTGATTTTGAAGAGCCCGTTGCACCACCGCAACCGTCTCTACCTGTTCTGCCACCTAAAAGAATAACTACATCTTCAGGAGCAGGACATTCTCTGCGAACATTTTCAGCAGGAGCAGCTGCAACTACCGCACCTATTTCCATTCTTTTTGCAGTATAACCTTCGTGGTAAATTTCATCAACAATACCTGTTGCAAGACCTATCTGATTACCATATGATGAATAACCCGAAGCCGCTGTTGTAACGATTTTTCTTTGCGGAAGCTTACCTTCCATTGTTTCGCTTACCTTTTTGAGCGGGTCACCTGCACCTGTAACACGCATTGCACCATAAACATATGAACGACCTGAAAGCGGGTCACGTATAGCACCACCGATACAAGTAGCAGCACCACCAAAAGGCTCAATTTCAGTCGGGTGGTTATGTGTTTCATTTTTGAAAAGAAGTAACCACGGTTCCTTTTTACCATCTGCCTCTACTTCGATTTTAACTGTACAAGCATTGATTTCTTCAGATTCATCTAATTTGTCAAGCTTACCTTCTTTTTTAAGGACTCTTACTGCAAGAGTAGCAATATCCATAAGGTTAACAGGTTTGGTTCTGCCTAACTCTTTTCTGTTTTCAATATATTCATTATATGCTTTTTCAATAAGAGCATCTTCAAATTCAACATTGTCAATTGTAGTTAAGAACGTTGTATGACGGCAGTGGTCAGACCAATATGTATCAATCATTCTGATTTCTGTAAGAGTAGGATCACGATCTTCTTTACGGAAGTAATCACGACAGAACATAAGGTCATCGTTATCCATAGCAAGTCCATATTCCTTAACAAACTTAGCAAGCTCCTCTTCATTCATTGAAATAAAGCCTGTAAGTGTTTCAACTGTCTCCGGAATAGTGTAATTTGCTTTGAGTGTTTCATACTCATCAAGTGAAGCCTCCTGTGCTTCAACAGGGTTAATAAGATGCTTTTTAATTTTTTCAATTTCATCGTCAGAAAGTGAACCGTAAAGTGCATAAACCTTAGCTGTTTTTACAAGCGGTCTTTCTTTCTGTGAAATTATCTGAATGCACTGAGCTGCAGAATCCGCTCTCTGGTCAAACTGACCCGGTAAAAATTCAACAGCAAAAACAAATGCATCACCAAAATTCAAAACATCACTAACATTATCAAGCTGTGGCTCTGAAAATACAGTTTTCACTGCATAATCAAATAAATCTTTTTCAATATTTTCAACATCGTAACGGTTCACAATACGAACATCAGTAAGTGATTTAATACCGAGAAGATGACGAATATCATATCTTAAAGACTTTGCTTCTGCTTCAAGACCTTGTTTCTTCTCAACATAAACACGATAAACCATTTTATCAACCCTCCAAAATATCTAATGCTTTTTTTCCGATATCTTTTCTGTAAAAAGCATTTGCAAAACTTACTTTGTTTACTCTTTCGTATGCTAATTTTAAAGCGGAACTCAATGTTTCAGCGACTGCAGTAACACCTAAAACTCTGCCACCTGCTGTCAAAAGCTTCCCGTCTGCAATTTTAGCACCTGCGACATAAACGTTATTTTTAACATCTTCGGAAATTACGAGTTCCTTACCTGTTTCATACTTCTGAGGATACCCCTGAGAAGCCATAACAACACAAGCAGCACTCTTTTTGCTGAATTTCACTTCAGTGTCTTTAAGTGTTCCGTTGGTTGTTGACTTCATAATTGTAAATAAATCACTTTCAAGTAATGGTAAAACAACCTGTGTTTCAGGATCGCCGAAACGGCAGTTATACTCTATAACCTTCGGACCGTTTTTAGTTATCATCAAACCAAAATAAAGACAACCTTTAAAGGTTCTGCCCTCCGCCTTCATTCCGTTAATTGTAGGAATAAAAATTGTTTCCATACAGATCTTCGCAACATCTTCTGTGTAATAAGGATTCGGAGCAACAGTACCCATACCGCCGGTATTAAGACCCTTGTCCCCATCAAGCGC
Organism: Clostridia bacterium; assembly: GCA_017501865.1. GTDB lineage: Bacteria > Bacillota > Clostridia > Oscillospirales > Acutalibacteraceae > DTU089. The sequence continues at coordinate 2,658 of JAFVWD010000190.1, forward strand.
ACGCTTATGGTCCATTGAGGAAATCATCGGAACAACAGTTTCACCATCTGTAAATGAAAGAACAGAAACCTCGGGACCTTCTAAAAACTCCTCAATAACAATATTGTTACCGCTTGCACCAAAAACTTTATCTTCCATTATTTCTTTAACTGCATTTTTTGCTTCCTCTAATGTAAAGGCTATAATTACCCCCTTACCAAGTGCTAATCCGTCAGCCTTTATTACTGTAGGAATTGGTTCAGTTTCAAGATATTTAAGTGCATCATCCTTATTTGAAAACACTTCATATTGAGCGGTAGGAATATTATATTTTTTCATAAAGTTTTTAGAAAAAACTTTACTACCTTCAATAATTGCTGCATTTTTATTCGGACCAAAGCATGGTATACCCTTTGCCTCTAACTCATCAACTGCACCTAAAACAAGCGGATCATCAGGAGCTACAACTGCATAATCAATACTGTTTTCCACAGCAAAATCAACAATTGCGCTGATATCCTTAGCTCCGATGTTTACACACTCAGCATCATCTGCCATACCGCCATTACCCGGAAGTGCGTAAATTTTTTCTATATCTTTATTTTCTTTTAATTTCTTTATAATCGCATGTTCACGGCCACCGCCGCCTACAACCATTACTCTCATATTTTCCTCCGAAAAAAGTTTGTACAAATATAATTAATGGTGGAATAATCTCATTCCTGTAAAGCTCATAACCATATTATATTTATTTGAACACTCTATAACCAAATCATCACGAATTGAACCACCCGGTTCTGCTATATATGAAACACCGCTCTTTTTTGCACGTTCTATGTTATCACTGAACGGGAAGAATGCATCTGAGCCAAGGGCTACACCCGTAATAGTTGAAAGATATGCATCCATCTCTTCTTTAGTGAAAGGTGCCGGTTGTTCTGTGAAATATTTTTGCCAGATACCGTCTGCACAAACATCTTCTTCGTTTTTATTAATGTAACCGTCAATAACATTGTCTCTGTCTGCTCTGCCAAGCTCTGCTTTAAACGGAAGTGAAAGAACCTTATCGTGCTGACGAAGTTGCCATGTGTCAGCCTTTGTTCCTGCAAGACGTGTGCAGTGAATTCTTGATTGCTGACCTGCACCTACACCTATAGCCTGACCGTCAACTGCATAGCAAACTGAGTTTGATTGTGTATATTTAAGAGTTATAAGAGCTATTATAAGGTCACGTTTTGCTGACTCAGGTAACTCTTTATTATCTGTTACAATATTTTCAAGGAGCTCTTCATCAATTTTAAAATTATTTCTGCCTTGTTCAAAGGTTATACCAAATACTTGTTTTGTCTCTTTCTCTTGTGGTACAAAATTCTCATCAATTTTAACAATGTTATAAGTACCTTTTCTTTTAGATTTAAGAATTTCAAGAGCTTCCGGCTCATAACCCGGAGCAATAACACCGTCAGAAACCTCTCTTTTTATAAGCTCTGCAGTTGTTTTATCGCAAACATCTGAAAGTGCTACCCAATCACCAAATGAGCACATTCTGTCAGTTCCTCTTGCTCTGGCATATGCACAAGCAAGCGGAGAATCATCAAGACCATCAATATCATCAACAAAGCATGCTTTTTTGAGTTTATCTGAAAGAACAGTTCCGACTGCTGCAGAAGTAGGACTAACGTGTTTAAAAGATGCAGCTGCAGGAAGTCCTAATATTGTCTTAAGTTCTTTTACTAATTGCCAACTGTTAAATGCATCGAGAAAATTTATGTAACCCGGTCTGCCGTTGAGAATCTCTATAGGAAGCTCAGAACCATCCTCCATATAAATTTTTGAAGGCTTTTGATTTGGGTTACAGCCGTATTTAAGTTCAAATTCTTTCATTTTAATAAACTCCTTACTTATTCTTGTTAACTATTCTTGAATCATATTTGCCTGTTTCAAGATCAATGTATCTTACAAAAAGGGAAACTTTATTATCTTCATTAAGATTTTTCCAAATCAAATCTGTTAATTCATCAATTGAAAGCTCAGGTAATTCGAGTGTTTTAGGCTCACCCTCAAAGCTCGGAAGCGGATTACCATCGCATTTATATGTATGAATAAATTTTGCTTTACCCGGAACAGGATTTGAATAAGCATAAGTATATCTCTGGCAGGATGAACCATCGCCATCCGCAGACTTTAATATGGACATTGCGTAATTCATATCACCATTTTCATTGTGAATAATGCCTGATATACGTGGTGTGAAATTTGGTGCATCATCTTCAAATTCACGGGTACGAAGAGCTTGCTCAAATGTCATTTGCTTATCCATAAGCTCATATATTGTATCAGTCTGATCACCATTTGTAACAATGGTTTTATTACCCAATACTCTGACAGGCGCATAGATAATAAGGTGCGGATCTGTCATTTTAGATTCATCAAAAGCTTGTGTTCTGATTCCCTCACCATCTTCAACAAAGACACGATTTCTGCTGTTTTCACTTCTACCCATAATAAAGTAAGCAGTAACTGCTTTTTTACCGTCAGCACTTTTACCAATCATAATTCCTCTGCCGTGATAAGGAAGTGAATTAAGTTCATCAACAATAGTTTTAATTTCCATATTATCTATACCCTTTCAGTTAATTTATTATTCAAGAATTCTGGTTTTACCGTTTTCAACAATAATTTTATTATCACAGAAAAGCTTTACTGCTTTCGGGAGAATTTTCCACTCGGCCTGCTCCATAATCCTTTTCTGCAATGTCTCCGGTGAATCACCCTCATTGACTTCAACCGCTTTCTGAAGAATTATAGGACCGGCATCACACTCAGCAGTCACAAAATGCACTGTTGCTCCCGAAACCTTAACGCCTTTTTTCAAAGCTTCTTCATGAACATGGAGTCCGTAAAAACCTTTACCACAAAATGAAGGAATTAAAGCCGGATGCACATTTATCATTTTATTCGGAAAAGCATCACATACATTTTCATCAAGAATTGTCATAAAGCCTGCATAAACAATCAAATCTGCCTGCTCTTCTTTCAGAACCGTACACATAGCTTTACTGTATGAAGCAATATCCGGGTAATTCTTTCTTACAAGAGTTCTTGTTTTTATTCCGTTGTTCTCCGCTCTCGTGAGAGCAAAAGCACCTTCCTTTGAAGAAATAACACAAGTGATTTTTCCGTTCCCTAAATCACCACGTTTTTCTGCATCTATCAGAGCCTGAAGGTTTGTTCCGCCTCCGGAAACAAGAACAACAATATTTGTTTTATTCATAGCAACCTCTTAATCGACAATTATAATCTTATCATCAGATTTAATAATTTCACCAATAACATATGCATCCTCGCCATTAGCTTTAAGGATTTCAATTGCTTTGTCTGCATCCTCCTTATTAACAACTACACTCATACCAACACCCATATTGAATGTGTTGAACATATCTCTTTCAGGAATTTTACCTGTTTCCTGAAGAAGTTTGAAAATAGGAAGAATTTTAACTGCACTTTTATTAACTCTTGCACCAAGACCATCAGGAATACTGCGTGGAATATTTTCATAAAAACCACCGCCTGTAATATGAGATATGCCTTTAACTTTAATTTCTTCTAAAAGTGCAAGAATTGGCTTAACATATATCTTTGTTGGTGTAAGAAGTGTTTCACCAATTGATTTTCCGCCAAGCTTTTCATTAGGAGATTTAATATCAGCATTTTCAACATCAAAAACCTTACGAACAAGAGAAAATCCATTTGAATGAACACCGCTTGAAGGAAGCGCAATAATTACATCTCCCTCTTTCATCTCTTTATTGTTGAGAATCTTCTCCTTATCAACAACACCAACAGAAAATCCTGCAAGGTCATATTCATCTACAGGATAAAATCCCGGCATTTCAGCAGTTTCACCACCAATAAGAGCAGAACCTGACTGAACGCAACCCTCTGCAACACCTTTAACTATATCAGCAATTCTTTCAGGTACGTTTTTACCGCAAGCAATGTAGTCAAGGAAAAACAGCGGTTTTGCACCTGAGCAAATAACATCATTAACACACATTGCAACACAGTCAATACCTACTGTGTCATGCTTGTCCATAATAAAAGCTAATTTAAGCTTTGTACCGACACCATCTGTACCACTAACAAGAACCGGTTTTTTAAGTCCTTCAGGAAGCTCGAAAAGACCGCCAAAACCGCCTACATCAGAGCAAACACCCTCTGTAACTGTTCTTGCAACATATTTTTTCATAAGCTCTACTGCTTTGTAACCCGCAGTAATATCAACACC
>JAFVWD010000191.1 GCA_017501865.1 Clostridia bacterium
ACCTTGACCCATAGTACCGAGAGCGAACATATTAAGCTCTTTTTTCGGTACCTTGTAGTTCGATTTGTCTTTCAAGTTAATACCACCTTTTTAATAAATAATAAAATATTATACTACAAAAAAATTGATATAACAATAGATTATTACTCCAATAATTCAATGTAAAAAATAGTTATTTTAAACAATAAAAAAATGGGTGTAAACTTTAAAAATGCTATTTACAAATAAAGGTAAGTTTGCTAAAATTAACTCGTGAAATTTGCTTTTGCAGATTTATTTTTTGTTTAAGCTTCGGCAAGGGGGTTTTTGTGTGAAAGAAACTACTAATAAACCAATTCCCGAAATTTACAAGAGCCTTTATGAAGAAAAACTGAAAAACAAAGCACTTTTCTTAATTGTAGGTGACTTGAATTTAAAAGGAAAATACGGCGAATCAATGCTTGCGTTTACTGAAGATAAGTTTTTCGCGTTTGATTCTTGCTTTGATAATAATGTTATCGTTGTTAATTACAGCGATGTTGAAGAGGCAGAAGTAAAAAGAATGTATGGTAATGCATTCTTTAAGGTGAAACTTAAGGGTGAACATAAAAAGAAAAATGTTTTGCGCTTCTCTTATGCTGCGGCTGAGGTTGCAGATGCGGCTGCCAATTTTATAAACGTTGTAAACGAAAAAGGCTTTTCAGCTTCAGAGGTTGAAGTTGTAAAGTCGGTTTATATGAAGCAGCGCTCATTTTGTCCTAAGTGCGGCAGAAAATTACCTAAGCCTGACGCAGAGTGCATTAACTGCTCAAGTAAAAGTCACATCATAGGAAAATTTGCAAAATATGTTGCGCCTGAAAAAATGTCGCTTATAGTGTGTATGCTTTTGTCAGTCGTAGCAACGGTTTTGTCTCTCGTTCCGCCGTATATAACAAAAATTATGGTTGATGATGTTATTCCTAATAAAAATTCCCAAAAACTCATAGTAGTTTTAGTGTGGCTTTTAGTTGTGTATGTTTTACAGTACATAGTCAACGGCATAAGGTCATATAAATTACGAATAACAGGTAACAAAATAACACTTAATCTGAAAAAAGATATTTTTGAAAAAGCACAATATCTTCCTATGAGCTTTTTCGATAAAATTTCAACAGGCTCGGTAATTAACCGTGTTAACTCAGATGCAGGTACTATTCAGCAGTTTATTATGAAAATATCGCAGGAAGCGGTAGTTCAGGCTTTTACATTAATAGGACTTGTTATTATAATGTTCGCAATGAGCTGGAAGTTAGCGCTTTTCTCACTTATACCTGTTCCTGTTGTTGTAGTAGTGGGTAAAATGTTCAGTAAGGTTTTAGGCCCTAAATATATGCGCCTCTGGAGAAGGTCTTCGGCAATATCAACAATGCTTGCTGACTCCATTCCGGGTGTGAGGGTAATTAAAGCCTTTACAAACGAAAAGAAAACTATTAACAAATTCAACGCATTTTGTGATGAATGGTTCAAGGAGGACAAAAAAGTTGCCATTCCTGCCGCAATATTCCCGTCTGTTATAACCTTCCTCGTTACATGCGGTTCGCTTGTAATCTGGTTCTTGGGCGGTAATCTTGTTATAGGTGGCGACAAGGATGTTTCTTTAGGTCTTCTTGTTTCTTTCGTAACATATGCAAGTATGTTCTATAATCCTGTTAACTTCTTTGCCAATATTGGCGATACATACCAGAATACATTAGCATCTGCAGAAAAAATTCTTGATATTTTAGACGCAGAGCCTGAACACGATTTCGGGCAGGATAAAGAATTGGAAAGAATGAAGGGTAAAATTGAATTCAAAAATGTTAACTTCGCATTTGACCGTTCAAAGAAAGTTCTTTCAAATATTAATCTTACCATTGAGCCGGGCGACATTGTCGGAATAGTAGGTACAACAGGTAGCGGTAAGTCAACGCTTATAAATCTTTTAATGCGGTATTACGATGAGTATGACGGCGAAATCCTTGTTGACGGTGTAAATGTCCGCGATATTGATATGAAATATTACAGAAACTCCATAGGCTTCGTTCAGCAGGAACCGCTTATGTTCAGAGATACTATTTTTAATAATATTGCTTACGGCAGTAACAATGCTCACGTTGAACAGGTGCTTTATGCAGCCGAGGTTGCAAATGCACACGGCTTTATTTCAAAGCTTCCTGATGCTTACGATACTATGCTCGGTGAACGCGGCGTAGGACTTTCAGGTGGTGAAAAGCAAAGAGTCTCAATTGCTCGTGCGGTGCTTAAAAATCCGAGTATTTTAATATTTGACGAAGCAACCGCCGCCGTTGACTCTGAGACAGAAAGTCTTATTCAGAGTGCTATAGAAAGACTTATAAGCGGCAGAACGACACTTATGATTGCACACAGACTTTCAACTTTAAGAAAAGCAAACAAAATTGTCGTTGTAGACAAGGGCGAAATAATTGAGTGCGGTACTCCTGAAGAACTTATGGCACTCAAGGGTAAATATTATAAACTTATTGAAATTCAGTCTATGGGCGAGCAGCTTCAGAAACGCAAGGCTGAAGAGAATTTTGAATAAGGGAGGTGCAATATAATGCCACGTTATGTAGAAGGTCCCGACATACGTTTGACACCAAACGATGTGATTTTTGTTGATGTTGAATTTTATACCGGTGAGAAATTTACAGGGGTAGAGCTCAGAAGAATGTTCCCTATAACAGGTCTTACAAAATATATTGCACTTGTCGATTCAAACGGTGAACAAATAGCAATTATCAGAGATTTAAATGACTTGCTTGATGAGTCAAAAGCAGTAGCTGAAAAATGTCTGGAAGAGTACTATATGATTCCACGAATTTTAAAATTCATTAAAATGAGCGAAAAATTCAAAATCTGGATGTGGACTGCTGAAACTGACAAAGGTGTTTACACCTTTGAAATACGCAACCATATTACAGCGGTAAAGCCTCTTTATGACGGCCGTGTGCTTATTAAGGATGCAAATGATAACCGCTATGAAATACCGGATGTTAAAAAGCTTGATAAAAAGAGTCTGAAAATGATTTTACCAAAGATTTAATTTCAGTTATATAGCTGATGAAAGGATGAATTAATTATGAAACTTCTTATTGCAATAGTTAACAACGAAGACAGTGCGGTAGTATCATCTGCACTTACTAAAGAGAGCTTTTCTGTTACAAAGCTTTCAACCACAGGCGGATTTTTAATGGTTGGCAACACAACACTTTTAATAGGTGCCGAGGATGATAAGGTAGTAAAAGCCAAAGAAATTATAAAGGAGCATTCTCAGAGAAGAACACATACAGCACCTTCAACACAGGCGTTGGGCAGCGGACTCCGTGAGGGTGATCTCGCAGCTGAGGTTGCAGTAGGCGGTGCTATTGTATTTGTATTAGACGTGGAAAGTGTGGATAAGTATTGATGAAAAAATATTTAAAAGAAATTATTATTGCGGTAA
>JAFVWD010000192.1 GCA_017501865.1 Clostridia bacterium
CCACGGAAGAAATTTAGCGGATCCCGACAATCAGAATAAATGCGTTGCTGTAATAGGTGATTCAACATTTATTCATTCAGGTGTTACAGGGCTTATAGATATTGCCTATAACAACACAAATTCAGTAACAATTATTCTTGATAACAGTATTACAGGAATGACAGGTCACCAGCAAAACCCGACAACAGGTAAGAACATAAAGGGTGATCCTGCAACTGCAGTAAGTCTTGAAAAGCTTTGCGAAGCAGTTGGTATTAAAAATGTGTTTGTAGTTGATCCGTATAATCTGAAAGAAACAGAAGACGGAATCAAAAAAGCGCTTTCATTAAATGAGGCTGCAGTTGTTATTTCAAGAAGACCTTGTGCGCTTCTTAAAACTGTAAAGCATAAGCCTGCATTTAAGGTTAATAAAGATAAATGTAAGTCTTGCAAGGCTTGTATGAAAATTGGTTGCCCTGCAATAAGTATGAAAGACGGCAAGGCAGAAATTGATTTTACACAATGTTTAGGTTGCGGTGTTTGCGAACAGCTTTGCAAGTTTTCTGCAATTGAAGAATAAGGAGGTGCAGTAAAATGAATAAATCAATTATGATAGTGGGTGTAGGTGGTCAAGGCACACTTCTCTCAAGCAGAATTTTGGGTACTGCACTTCTTTTAAAGGGTTACGACGTAAAGGTTTCAGAGGTTCACGGTATGAGTCAACGCGGTGGTTCCGTTGTAACTTATGTTAAGTACGGTGATAAGGTGTATTCACCTGTAGTAGGTCCGGGCGAGGCAGATATTATTCTTGCATTTGAACAGCTTGAGGCAGCCCGTTGGTTAAATCACCTTAAAATCGGCGGTAAAATAGTTGCAAATACTCAGAAGATTGACCCTATGTCGGTAGTAATAGGTGATGCGGAATATCCCAATGGTGTTATTGAATCTATTAAAAATGCCGGTGTTGAAATTTATACACTCGATGCTCTTTCAAAAGCAGTCGAAGCAGGAAATCCGAAATCTGCAAATGTTGTATTGATTGGAGCAATGGCAAAAACAACTGATATTGAAAAAGATATCTGGTTAGAAGCATTAAAGCAGTGCGTACCTTTAAAGTTTTTAGATGTAAATCTTAAAGCTTTTGAACTTGGTTATAATTTATAGTCCAAAAGGAGTAATTAAAATGTCAGACAAATTTTTAAGTAAAATTGAAGGTGCTTCTCGTGAAGAAATAAGAGAAGAGCAAAGCAGACGTTTAAGAGAAACCGTAAAACGTTGTTACGAGAATATTCCGTTTTATCAGAAAAAGTTTGATGAAATAGGCTTGAAGCCTGAAGATATTCAGACAATTGATGATATAACAAAATTACCTTTTACAACAAAACAGGATTTAAGAGATAATTATCCTTTTGGACTTTTTGCAGTTACAAATGACGAACTTGTAAGAATACATGCTTCTTCAGGAACAACAGGTAAGCAAACTGTTGTTGGTTATACAAAAGGGGATATTGACCGTTGGGCAGAATGTGCGGGCAGAGCTCTTTACTCAATAGGAACAAGAAAAGGTGATAAGGTTCACGTTTCTTACGGCTACGGTCTTTTTACAGGCGGTTTAGGTATGCATTACGGAGCAGAGTATATGGGCGCTACTGCAATTCCTGCATCAACAGGTAATACAAAAAGACAAATTTCACTTCTCCAGGATTTTGAAGCAGATATTATTTGCTGTACACCATCTTATGCACTTGTTATTGCAGAGACTATGAAAGAAATGGGCATTGACCCGAAAACACTTCCTTTACGAGCAGGCTACCTCGGTGCTGAACCATGGAGTGAAAATATGCGTAAAGAGATAGAAAAAACTCTTGCTATTAAAGCATATGATATTTACGGTCTTTCTGAAATTGCAGGTCCCGGTGTTGCTTATGAGTGTGAAGCACAGGAAGGTATGCATATATGCGAAGACTATTTCTATCCTGAAATAATTGACCCTGACACATTAGAGCCTGTAAAAGAGGGTGAGTATGGTGAACTCGTATTTACTTGTATAGGTAAAGAGGCATTACCGCTTCTTCGTTACAGAACAAGAGACATTTCTGCTCTCTCTTATGAGCAATGCAGCTGTGGCAGAACCTTGGTAAAAATGACAAAGCCAAAAGGACGTTCTGACGATATGCTCATTATACGCGGTGTTAATGTATTCCCGTCACAGGTTGAGCATGTTATACTTTCTCTCGGTATGGAGCCGAATTATCAAATAATAGTTGACAGGGTAAACAACCTTGACACAATGACTGTTTGTGTTGAGATGTCTGATGAAGTGTTCTCTGACTCAGTTAAGAAGCTTGAGACAACAGAAAGAAATATTGCAACTGCAATGCAGTCTACATTAGGTATTGCAGCAAAGGTTAAACTTGTTGCACCACGTTCACTTCCGAGAACAGAAGGTAAAGCACAAAGAGTTATAGATAAACGTGTTATCTGATATAAGTTACTCATTACAAGGAGGAAAATAAAATGGCTATAAAACAAATTTCAGTTTTCTTGGAAAATCGTCACGGTGCACTTAGTGAAGTGACTACAATTCTTAAAAATGAAAATATTGATATACGTGCTCTTTCTATTGCAGATACAACAGATTACGGTATTTTAAGAATGATTGTAAGTGATACCGAAAAAGCAAAAAATGCTATTAAGGGTGCAGGCATAACTGTTCACGCAACAGAGGTTCTCGGCATAAAGGTGCCTGATGTACCCGGCGGATTTTCCAAGGTTGTAGATGCTTTAGGAAGTAAAAAAATTGATATAGAGTATACCTATGCATTTTTGACACCAAAGGAAAAAGAGGCTTGCGTTATTGTAAGAGTAGATGATAACGAAGAGGCTATAGAAGCTCTTAAATCTGTTGGTATTGACATTCTTAAAGAGACAGAACTTTTTTATTGATAAAAATAACTCACTCATATCTCAACTTTCATTTTTTTGAGCATATAATATATCGGGTGAGTGGTTTGATTAAATTTTATTTTAAACCAAGAATAAGAAAAGCGCCTGTAAGGGCGAAATGGTACATAACAAAAAGAAAAAAACACGCGCTCACCTTTAAGGTGACGTGTGTTTTTCTTGCTTTTACAATACTTTTTATTCTTGTGGATATAGCAATAAGACCTCAGGTAAAAGAGAATTCTTCATTTGTAGTAAAAAACGAAATAACATTGATGGTAAATGAATGTATTAATGAATATCTGGAAAGGGAAAAAATAACCTATAACGATTTAGTGACAATAACACAAAAAAAATCGGGGGAAATCAGCTCGATAAGTGCCGACACCGTTAATATAAATAAGGTGAAGACAAATATAAGCAACGATATTTCTGAAATGCTGCAGAACAGCAAGGGAGAGAAAATAAGGGTTCCGGCAGGGAATCTTTTTAACAGCTTTCTTTTAAATAATACAGGCTTAAGATTGAGTATAAAGCTTACGGGGTACGGCTATGTAAAAACTGATATTATTTCAGAATTCAAAAGCGGAGGGATTAATCAGACACTGCACAGAGTATTTGTTGATGTTAATGTAAGTGTAAATACAAATATAGGCACATTAAGGACAAATGAAACAGTAGAAACAACCGTGCTTTTAGTTGAAACAGTTCTTGTCGGTAATGTGCCGGATATGCATTTTAAGGATTAGTCATTTATAAAATGATTCATAAGAGTATGACCTGTTTCTATAAATAAACCTGTTGATTTTGCTGTGTTTTCTGTAAATGTAGCTATTTCAGAATCGTTTTGCTTTGATTTTTGGTAAATCATAAAAGGAACAGGGTCACTTGCGTGAGTCATAGTCTTTATAGGTGTAGGGTGATCAGGTAAAATCATTATTTTATAATCATCATACCTTTCAAGCTCAGGAAGAATTACACCCAGAACTTGTTCATCAATAATTTCAAGTGATTTTACTTTGTTTTCGGGTTCGTTTCTGTGACCGCACTCATCGGGTGCTTCAAGATGTATGTAAACAAAATCGTGTGTTTTAAGCTCTTCTAATGCACAATTAGCTTTGCCGACAAAGTTTGTGTCGATGTAGCCTGTAGCACCTTCAACATCAGGTGCAGACATATTTGCACATTTGGCAATACCCTTTAAAAGATCTACGGCAGAAATTATTGAACCGCTTACATTATATTTTTCTTTGAAGTCAGGCAAAGCGGGTTTTGTTCCTTCGCCCCAGAGCCAAATTGAGTTTGCAGGTTTTTCGCCTTTTTTTATTCTCGTTTTATTAACAGGGTGCTCCATTAAGAAGTCATAGCTTTCTTTCATCATTTTTATTAATTCCTGTGCATTCGGAGATGATGAAAGGTGCTCTTTTATAACTTTACCTGAAATGTCATGAGGCGGAGTCATTTTTCCTAAATCAAGAGTTCCGTTGTTCCAAACGAGGCAATGCCTGTAGGCAACACCACCGTAAAATTTGAAAATATCGTTGCCGAAGTGCGCTTCAACATCTTTTATAATCTCTCTTGCTTCTGCTGTAGAAATATCTCCTGCACTGTAATCAAGCATTGTTTTGTTTTCGTAATCTGCCTCATCTGAAAGAGTTACAAG
>JAFVWD010000193.1 GCA_017501865.1 Clostridia bacterium
AATGGATGATGCCTGGAACGAATTTAAAAATAATGATTATAAGGATACCGAGGATTTTGAATACATAGAAGGCTTAATAGGTGAAACAGGCAGACAGGTGTGTTGTGCCTTCGGTGAAGATGCTCTTTTTGAAAAAATGCTTGAGCTTGGCTCAACAAAGGCAATACACAACGGTCACGACCATGTTAACAGTACTACCTTCAAATATAAGGGAATACTTTTCAGTTATGGCTACAGTGTTGACTATTTTGCTTACTCCGGTATAGATAAGCTCGGTTCACAAAGAGGCTGTACTATGATTACCTGCAAGCCTGACACCACTTTCACTATTGATAAGTATAATTATTATTCTGAAAGATATAATCTTGAAGATTTTACACGAGAAGAAGTGACTATGTAATATGAGGATGTTACATATCAGGTAATAGTAGAATAATTACTTCATATAAACGGAGAAAAAGTATGGTTAAAGAAAAATTGAGTAAAAAGAATTGGTTTATAATAACACTTTTCTGTTTTATGGGTGGTATTGCCTGGAATACAGAAAATATGTATTTTAATACGTTTATTACAAATGAAATATATGCCGACGTTTCTCAGGCAGCTATTCTGGGTTCAATGGAAGCAGTAACAGCTGTGTCACGTATGGTGGCACTTTCAGCCATTGCGGCGGTGCTTACGACATTTGTAATGGGTGCCCTCAGCGACAGGTTAAAAAACCGTAAATTGTTTATTTCTGTAGGTTACATTCTCTGGGGTATAGTTACAGCTATGTTCGGCTTTATCACAAAGGAAAATGTAGCAAATATTTTTAATCTTACCGACGAAGCAAAAATTCTTGGGTGCACTGTATGGGTTATTATTCTTATGGATATTGTAATGACCTTTATGGGTTCTACAAGTAACGATGCCGCCTTTCAGGCATGGGTAACAGAAGTTACCGTGCCGAGGCAAAGGCCGTTTGTGGAAACAGTTCTGTCTGTTGTAGGTACTGTTTCTTCACTTGCAGTAACGGGTGTGGGAAGCTTTGCTCAGGCAGGTACTGTATCTTACAAGCTTTTCTTTGGCGTGTTAGGGCTCGTGGTAACCTTGTGCGGTGTAGCAGGTCTGTTTCTTATAAAGGATCCTCCGCGCACGTCACAACATGAAAGCTCATCAAATTATTGGGCAGATTTATTTTATGGCTTCAGGCCATCCGTTATAAAAGAAAATGCAAGACTTTACCTTGCATTAGTATCATTCTGCTTTGCAATTATTGCATTCCAGGTGTTCTACCCGTTTCTTCTTACATATATTCAGTACGTCGTTATTCCCGACAACGGTGGAGTAGAGAATATTCTGAAGCCATCAGTTATAATAACCGCAGTAGCAGTTGTTGTTTTTCTTCTTGCGTGCATTGTTACTCTGCTCAGACTTTCAACAAAGAAAAAGGGATTTTGTCTTGCAGTGGGAATCGTTGTGCTGACAATAGGATTTTTACTTCTCTCAACAAGTACAAATATTTATGTTATTCTTGTAAGCATATTACCTGTTGTCCTGGGTAATGCTCTTGTTAACATTTTATTTGGTGCCGCTGTTAAGGATTTTATACCGGAAGGTAAGGCAGGTCTTTTCCAGGGAATAAGAATGATTTTTGCCGTGCTTATTCCTATGATAGTCGGACCATTTATTGGCGAAACTGCTTGTAAATATGCAGCACGCACTATTATAAATGAAGTCAATGCAGAGGTAATAGTGCCTGCAAAGGATATGTTCCTGTGGGCAGGTGTTGTGTGCATATTGGGAATTGTTCCGTTGTACTTCCTCATTAAAAAGGGATTTGATGTGGAAAAATCTGAAAAACCTGAGGATGTAAAAATATGAGTAATTGGAAATTTTACACAACAAAAGAAATAAAGCCTGAAGGCTGGCTCAGACGTCAGCTCGAAATTCAGGCAGAGGGCTTAAGCGGTAATTTACATAAGATTTGGCCGGATATCCGTGACAGTGCATGGATCGGCGGAAAACGCGAGGGATGGGAGCGAGTGCCTTATTGGCTTGACGGCTTCATTCCGCTTGCATATCTTTTGGAAAATGAAGAAATGATTGGGGTTGTAAAGAAATATATTGATGCTATTCTTGCTGCTCAGGAGGCTGACGGATGGATTTGTCCGTGTAAAAAGGAAGAAAGGGCAAAATACGACACCTGGGCAATACAGCTTATATGTAAAGTTCTTAAAGTGTATTACGATTGCTCAGGAGATGAGAGAATCCCCGAAGTAATTTATAAGGTGCTTAAAAACTATTATGACTTACTTAAAAGTGGTGAAGTCAAGCTTTTTCAGTGGGCAAAATACAGATGGTTTGAGTCTTTCATTTCGATTAATTTTTTATATGAAAGGTATCAGGAAGAATGGATAAAGGACCTTGCAAAAATCATTAAAGAGCAGGGCTTTGACTATAATACAACAACAGAAAAATGGAAAAAGCCAAGTCATATGTGGGTATTGAATACTCACATAGTAAATATGACTATGATGCTCAAAAGCGAGGCAGTTTCTCACGATTTGTTAGGCGAAGAATACACCGACAATGCAGAAAAGCTTCGCGAAATTCTTGATAAATATAATGGTACTGTATTTGAGGGCTTTACAGGTGATGAGGTGCTTTCAGGACTTGACCCAACAAGGGGTACTGAGTGCTGTGCTGTTGTTGAGCAGATGTATTCTTATGAGGAAATTTTTGCTCATACAGGCGATAACAAATGGGCTGAACGTCTTGAAGTTCTTGGTTTTAATGCTCTTCCTGCCACACTCAGCGAGGATATGTGGGTTCATCAGTATGTTCAACAGGTAAACCAGATTGCCTGTCAGAAGACTATGATTATGGCTCCGTGGAGTACAAATGGTCCTTATGCACATACATTCGGACTTGAGCCTAATTTTGGCTGCTGTACCGCAAACTTCAATCAGGGCTGGCCTAAATTTGCACTTTCAGCATTTATGCACAAGGACAACACAATATTAAGTTCGGTTATGTTGCCGTCAGTGCTTGAAGATGAAGGGATTACAATCAGGCTTGAAACAGATTACCCGTTTAACAATAAAATGCACTATTACATAGATGCTCAAAAGGAATTCAAGCTTGTAATACGCATTCCGTCTTTTGCTGAAAATCTTACAGTAAATGGTGAAATCAGAGAAAATAAAGACCTTGAATTTTCTATAACTAAAGGTAAAACAGAAATTGAAGTTGAATTCAATGTAAAACCGTATCTTAAGGCAAGACCAAACAACCTTTATGCTTTGCAAATGGGTTCTTTGCTTTTCTCTGTTCCGATTGCTTACGAAAAGAAAATGCGCGAGTACACAAAAAGGGGAGTAGAACGCAAATTCCCGTACTGCGACTATCAGTTTATACCAAAAACACCTTGGAATTATGGCTATTCAAATGCGGATTTTGAAGTGAGCTTTAATGGAATTAGCGATATTCCATTCTCACAGGAAAAGCCACCGGTAACCATAAAAGCAAATATGCAACAAATTGATTGGGGACTTAAATTCCCATACAGAAGTGTTGCAAGAAAAACACCAAAATCAAGAAATCCTGTTTCTGATGTTCAGAAAAAAGAGCTTTGTCCATATGGCTGTGCAAGGCTCAGAATGACAGAAATGCCTGTATTAAAAAAAGGCTGTAAAACGAATACCGTATAAAACCGGATATAGCAAAGGGTTCTGTAGGTAGAAAGCCTACAGAACCCTTAAAATATAGTAAAACTAAAATTGATTAAAAAATATATTTTTACGGTCTGCTATTTTACCGCAACTGATTATTGATAAAAGCACCGTATTTTTGGTGTGCTGTATAAGTTAAAAGCTTACCACTTTTTCATTTCTTCCATATAAGCATCTAACTGCTCCTTTGAGGGCTTGTAGTCAACCTTTGTACAGCAAGGTATATCGGGCTTTGTTCCGTCTGTGTAATAGAACGGTGAGTGCCTGTCGTTTTCATATTTTTTACGCATCTCTTCCTTGCGAAAATCGGGTATGTCGTAAGGAGTACCGTTTTCAAGAATGGAACGATGAGCAAGAATAGCGACAGATGACATATTAATAGCAGAGTAAATATCATAAGGCAGCTCAGGTTCCTTGTGCTCTTTTAAGCAGTCAATGAACATTCTTGCAACAATGTAATCGCCGCCACCGTGACCGCTCTTTTTAATAAGCTCCTCGTCCTTGTCATCAAATGTTGCATCGTAAAGGTTAACCTCTTCTTTTCCTTGCGGAATTGACCACTCATTAAAGCGGAGCATAACTTTTTCGCCCATTCCGCGAGGGTTTTCAATTTGTCCCTCGGTTCCGCAAATGCGGTATGAATTGTGGTGTGCACCAAAAGCGGCACAGCCTGCAACCTTAAAAATGGAGCCGTCATCGTTAACAGTAGTTATAACAGCTGCTCTGTCGCCAACATATCTTGCAGTAGCTTTTTCCTTGAAGGGTTCAAAGACTGCAGCTGCACTTACTCTTTTTGGTGTTGCCCCCGTAGACCACATTAACGGAGAAAGAGAATGTGTTATGTAGTAGCTTCTCGGCAAAAAATGTCTCCAATGCTCAACAAAGTAACAGTAGTTTTTTGCAAAATCAGGGTCGTTAGGAGAAAGGGGATGATTATATTCACCCTCGGCATAGAGAATTTTACCCAAAACACCGCTGTCACAGACTCTTTTCATCTCTCTGTTAAAGCTCATTTGCGGATAATTTTCTGCAAGCATATAAATTGATTCGCTTTTTTCATAAGCTCGTATAAGCTCCACACCCTCTGCAAGGGTAGAGTTACTTATACACTCACAAAAAACATGAATGTTTTTCTCGAAGCATTTAATAGCATACGGAGTGTGCTCGTGAAAATAGTTGGCAATAACAACTGCATCTAATTCCTGTTCTATAAATTCATTAAAATCTTTAAAAAGAGGAATGTCTTTGCCTAATTTTTCAAGTCCCTCTTTAGCACGTCTTTCGTTAAAATCACAGAGAGCGACAATTTCGCAGTCCTCGAGAAGCATTAAATTTTTAGCGATGTCAGCACCGCGCCCTGCACCAAAAATACCAATTTTAAATTTTTTCATAAAACCTCCGCTCAGGATGAAGTAAGGCTGATGATTTTTGAGACCGAAACACCGACTATCTTGAAAAAACAGTTTTCACGCGGGTTGGGTTAATTCACTTCACCTAAGTATACAATATCATATTCAGAGAAGTTTTTCAACGGAGTTACTTTAAGAAAATGAAGGATTTTGAAAATAAAGCATATACAGGCATAAGAAATGCATTTATAATTATTGAATAACGCATAATTTTTTGTTATACTAATTTCATATAAAAAAGGGGGGTTCGGCTTGGAAAATTATGATTCATTACAAATACTTTTTATAAGACATGCAGAAACCGATTATAATGATTGGGAAGGACGCGACCCGAGTGACGGCGAGCTTACTGAGACGGGAGAAAAGCAGTGCGAAATATTGGGCGAAAGATTAAAAAATGTTAAAGTTGACGGATTTATTACAAGCTCATTGCTTCGTGCATTTAAAACTGCAGTCGGTGTATGTAAGGCTCAGGGGAATCCCGTACTTGAAATTTGCCCTGAAATCATAGAATGCGGTTGTACACCGGGATACTACGGTTGCAGTGAGGCATATCTCAATAAATATTACAATAACACAAAAATGTGCAAAAATCTTTTCGGAACAGAAAAATATGAATTCGGATGCGAAAAAATTGAAGATAATAACATAAGAGCAAAAAAGTTTATAGAGTACATAAAGGAAAATTACTCTTGCGGTCAGCGCGTGGCAGTTTTCAGCCACCACGGAATGCTTGAGTATTTAATTCCCACAGCTTTGGGAATAAAAACACGTGAATTTTTCTTTGCGTTAGATAATATTTCGGTTACAGAGGTTGATATCTGCAAAGATGGCAGCTGTGTACTGAGATGTGTTAATAAATTAGATTAGGTGGGTAAAATGTATCTTTTTAAAAAGAAGGGTGGAACATATGAAAAAAGTAATTTCATTAATTCTGGCACTCACGTTAATTTTTGCTGTGAGTGTTCCTGCATTTGCAACAGA
>JAFVWD010000194.1 GCA_017501865.1 Clostridia bacterium
AAAATCAAGGCGATAGCCTGTATTTTGCTTGCCCGAAGACGTACAATGGTACGTCGAATGGCGAAGTTTGTCCGTAGTATAAAACATATTTTCTCTCGATTTTAGTTTTTTGTATTTTTAATGGGTTCTATAGGCTTTTATTAACCTACAGAACCCATTGCTATATCCGGTTTTATACGGTCTGCGCTTTTTTACATTCCTTTAATTCTTATTAATTTCCGAATCTGTCTGCGAATCTTTTTGCGACACTACGGATTTTTCTCATATCTTTTTCAGCCTCTGCAATAAGTGCATCAACATCATCCATTGATTCAATCGCTTCAGCACCTGCAAGACCTATTGAAACTGTTATTTCATATGCTTTAAAGTCTTGTTTGCCTAACTCTTCAAACTTTCTTGAAATTTCAGTTCTTGTGTTGTCTGCATCCGGTTCACTCGGACGTTGAGCAACAATAACAAATCTGTCTGTACCAATTCTGCAAAGGAAATCATGAGTACCCGAGCAAATCTTTTTAAGTCTTGTTGCCGCCTCTACTATAGCTTCGTTTCCGCCTTCTCTGCCGTATGTTCTTAAAATAGATTTATAATTATCAATATCAATAAACATAACAAAAAGCATCATCTGAGGTGAAAGTGATTTACCCACTCTTTCAAGATATCTGTTAAGCTGCCACTTGTTGTTAGTTATAGTAAGAGGATCAATTGAAATGAGTCGGTTCTGAATCTCATTATAAACGATAAGAATAGAGATTACCATAGATATCGCCATAAACTCTGCACCGTAGAAAATCATCTGAATAACTCCTGAAATTACAGGCAGAATAGAAAATGATGCCAAAAACAAAAATTCTGGTTTTTTAGTTAAATTAACTTGCTTCTTTGCTGTTAAATATGTAGTTACTGAAGCATAAATAAGATATGCGAACATTACAACAAACGGAATTGAATATAACGGACCACGTACATATTTGGAATCAACAATATCAAAATAGATTCCGTTGAATATGCTTATTAACGAAACGAATGCATTGAAGATTACCGGAAGAAGGAAAATTGTTTTTTTAGTCCTCGGAACTTCTCTTTCATCAGACATTCTGCACTCACAATAAAATACATAAAACATTCCTATAAGCGGCAAAGTAGCGCTGTAGCACACCGCCATAAGATTATTGATTATGTCTAATTCCGCAGAACACTCACAGAACCACAGCATTGAGCTTATAAACAACAAAACACCAATGGTAATAAGTGTGTTGTTAAAATAAACCTTCTCAGAGGTTTTAAGTGATGTATTTCTTCTGCTGTACAACATAATAATTATTATGATTATACCTGAAAAATTTGTCATTGCGTAAAGCAATGCTCTCTCCATACTTTCCATAAACTGACTCCTTAAAATTTTCTTAACATATTTATAACATAATAACATAACTTAGCATTGTTTTCAACACTAAAAACAATATAAAAGAGTTAAAAAACTAAAATTTTTCGTTTTTTAACTCATTTAATTTCTAATATGTAATTTTGAGTTGTTTCATCTAAAGACAATTGTATACAAAACACTACCGTTTTACCCGAAACACTCTTTTCAAAGCTGTATGTTTTTTCATTTTTATTAAATTTATATTCCTGATTACTGAAATCAGTATCATAGAAAAAGAAGTACAGAATAGCAGGCATAAAATCCTCATTAAAATTATCAAGAGAGGTTACATAATCAATACCGCTGTTTTTTAAAACACATTTTCCCCCTGCAATTTCTACAGAACAGCCCAACAAAGCATCAGGGCTTTCATCAAGTATTTCAAGATATAGCTTTTCAGCTTCATCATATTTCACTAAAACATTAAAAACATCTTTTTCGGTTATTACCTGAACTCTTTGAAATTCTCTGAAATCAACATCTTGAAGCTCTGTACCGTAATTACTGTCAGTCCTACAGGCTGTAAGAAAAACAGACAAAAGAAAAATTGATACAGTTAAGAAAATTCGCTTTAAACAGCTCACTCACTTTCTGTAATAAATTTAATTACACAACCTATTTCTTCTGCACAATCGCTTGGTAAAGTTGAAAATTCTGAAAGCCTTTTACTGACAAGCTCCGCCGCCAATCCGTGTATATAAGCTCCGAGACATGCCGCCTGATACAAATTTCCGTTAAGAGAAGGTACAAGACCTGCAATCATACCCGAAAGCAAATCGCCTGAGCCGCCCTTTGAAAGACCTGTGTTTCCTGTTTCATTAACACAAACTATTGAAGCATCTGCTTTACAAATCAATGTATTGTGCCCTTTTAAAAGTACATTTACATTATATGTTTTTGCAAAGTCTGTTACAATTTTTTCTCTGTTATTCTGTATAATTTCTACATCCTTTTTTATAAGCCGTGACATTTCTCCGGGATGTGGAGTTATTAAAATTTTAGCCTTAGAGTGCTTTAACACCTCTGTATCATCAGCAATAACATTGAGTCCATCAGCATCTAAAATAAGTGGTTTTTCACAGGAAAGTATTATTTCCTTTGCGATTTCCCGTATTTCGCTGTTCTTGCCTAAACCGCAACCAAAAACGACTACATCTGATTTTTTTATTTCTTTAAAAAGAAGAGGCAGACATTCCGCAGATAATTTACCGTTTTTACTCGGCAAGGGTAAAAATGTATTCTCTGTAAGTCGGGTTGCAAGAGGCATATAAAGACAATCCGGAAATGCAAGTGTTACTAACCCTGCGCCACATCTTAAAGCACCCTTAACAGCCAACTCACAACAACCAACCATTTTTGTGCTGCCTGCAACTATTAAAACTCTTCCGAAAGTACCCTTGTTTGCATCAAAAGGTCTTTTTGGTAAAAGCTCTTTCGCTTTTTTATAGTCAAGTAAAAATTTTGCACCCATAAAAGCACCACCTTAAATCAGCTTTAAAACTAAAAAGCTATAACAATAACTGTTGCAAGGGTGTCTGTATGTGTTACACTCACATCAAATGAAAAACCGTTTTTTACAGTCAACTCTTCTGCTCTGCCTGAAAACGAAAGAAAAGGCTTACCGTTTTCTTTATGAAGAAGAGAAACTTCATTAAGGCTGAAGCCGACTATACCTGTACCCATAGCTTTTGAAAATGCCTCTTTTGCTGCAAATGCTGCCGCTATATGCTGTGGTTTATTACCGCGCGACAAAAATTCCTTCTGCTCCTCTTCAGAAAAAACTCTGGTTAAAAAGTTCTTTTTTTCCAGAAGCTTTTCTATTCGTGAAATATCAACTGAGTCAATACCGATTTTCATTTTAACACCTCTTTTACATTGTATAACTAAAAAAGGTGCCGTGTCAACAAAAATCTGTTTTTAAACTGTTGAATAAACAATCAGCCTATCTTCTCAAGATTAAGCAAATATTCATATTGGTCGTTTATTTCGTTGTCAGCTCTGAATTCAACAATATTATCAATCTTTTCAACACGTTTTGATTCTCTGCTTTGCTTTATTTCTGAAATAACAACCTTAAAAAAACGTCTGATAAATCTGAATGCCTTTTTTTCAAATTTTACAACTGCCTCTTCCTTGTAAAAACCGTAACTGATAGCAATAACTACAAGTGTCTCTAAAATGAATTTTAAAACTGTTAAACCTGTCATAATAGTACCTCCGAACATTTAACGAACATTTGTTTTATGAGTTCATTATATCACGTTTTCGACAAAAGTCAACACAAATGTTCTTTATTTTTTCTTTTTCTTGTACTTTAAATAGTACTTTTGGTGCGTTTTTTCGAATTTTTGAAAAAATAATGCCCACAAAAAAGCATTTTTTGCAGAGATTTTGTTCGGTTTTGTTCGTCATTTGTTCTTTTTAATCTTCGATTTTTTATTACTTACAAAAGCTTTCATAATTTTTAAATTTTATTTCAAAAAAGTGTTTATATTTTATAATTAATATTGTATAATAAAGGTTGATTTGTAATTCTAATGTGAAGGAAGAAAAAATATGTTTGTCGATAAGGCTAAAATCAGAATCACAGCCGGTAACGGCGGAAACGGTGCCGTTGCTTTTCACAGAGAAAAATATGTAGCTGCAGGCGGTCCCGACGGCGGTGACGGCGGTAAAGGCGGTAACATTGTGTTTAAGGTTGATGACAACCTCACTACCCTCTCCGATTTTCGTTACAAAAGAAAATACAAAGCACCTAACGGTGAAAACGGCAGAGGCGGAAGATGCAACGGAAAACGCGGTGAAGATTTAATAATCAAAGTTCCTCGGGGAACAGTAATAAGAGAGAACTCTACAGGTGCTATAATGGCTGATATGAGCAAGGATGAAACCTTTGTAGCTGCAAAGGGCGGTAACGGCGGTTGGGGAAACCCGCATTTTGCCACCCCCACAAGACAAGTTCCGCGTTTTGCTAAAGACGGTATGCCCGGAGAGGACTGGGAGGTTACCCTTGAGCTTAAGCTTCTTGCTGATGTTGGGTTAATCGGATTTCCGAATGTAGGTAAAAGCACATTGATTTCTGTTGTAAGTGAAGCAAAGCCGATTATTGCCGACTACCATTTCACAACCTTAATACCTGTTCCCGGTGTTGTAAGAATGGGCCCCGAAAGCAGCTTTGTAATTGCAGATATACCCGGAATAATAGAAGGTGCGAGTGACGGTATCGGTTTAGGTCATGAATTTTTAAGACATATTGAGCGCTGCCGTGTGCTTGTGCATATAGTTGATGTTGCAGGAAGTGAAGGCAGAGACCCTGTAACTGATTTTGAAACAATAAACGATGAATTAAAAAAATACAACGAAGAGCTTGCCGATTACCCGCAAATAGTTGCAGGTAACAAAATTGATCTTGCTACAGATGAGCAAAGAGAAAGCTTCAAAAAATATATATGCGACAAAGGCTATGAATATTTCGAAATATGTGCACCAATTCTTGAAGGTACGCAAGAATTAATTAATGCAGTTGCCAAAAAGCTCTCTACACTTCCACCTATAAAAATTTATGAACGCGAAGAAATAACTGTAAACGATATTTACAAAACATCAAAACGCGATTTCAAAATACGTGTTGAGGGTGATGTTTATATTATTGAAGCTGAATGGCTCGCTAAAATCCTTTCAAAAACAAATCTTGAGGATTATGAATCCTTGCAGTATTTCCAGAATGTTTTACAGTCAAGCGGTATAATTTCTGCACTTATTGAACGCGGTATTGCCGAGGGCGATACTGTAAGTATTTATGATTTGGAGTTTGACTATGTGCCTTAACAACAATGAACTTAATTCTGTTCTGTTTGCGAATTCTCCTGTTTCAAAAACAGAAGCAAAGCAGTACAGCCCTCTGTCGCTCGCTTTTTTAGGCGATGCCGTTTACAGTCTGCTGGTAAGAGAAATGCTTTTAAAAAAAGCAAATCAACCAACCGGAAAGCTTCACAAAGAATCTATATCTTTAGTCAATGCCGGATTTCAGGCTGAAATGATTAAAAGGATTTTACCTGTTCTGGATGAAGATGAAGAGGCTGTATTCAAACGCGGCAGAAATGCACACAGCTCTCATACCCCAAAAAACCAGAGTGATGCAGATTACCGATACGCAACAGGTCTTGAAACTCTTTACGGTTACCTTTACTTAACAGGTAACTTTCCCCGCTTAATGTACATATTTAATATAAGTACAGGTG
>JAFVWD010000195.1 GCA_017501865.1 Clostridia bacterium
CTTCCGGTGATGAATTTGTTCTGGTTACAGACGAAAACGGTAAGAAGATTTTGTCTGAGGATGGCGAGCTGGTTGTTTTCGTTACAGATGAAAACGGCAAAAAAGTCGAAGATGAGGAAGGTAATCCTGTAACTGAAATTCACGGCTTCGTTGGTCAGATTGAGCAGGGCGGTGTAGTTGAAGATTATGCTTATTACTTCACTTTGCCGAGCGGCTGGAAAACCGTTAACGACAGAGGTGAGTTTGAAAACAAGAGTCAGAAATCAAAGCTTGTTATTCAGATTGCCGAAGAAACTATGAACGACAACATTGCTAAGAAAAATCGTGTTTACAAGGTTCTTACTGAAAAATCAAATGAATCTGAAAACTATACTGTTCTTAAAAATGAGTATGATAATGAAAAAGTAGGCAAAATTTATACAGTTTCTTTCAGCTATGACGGTGTTTCAAAAACTTCAATTTCTTTTGAAAATAGCGGTAATACCTATCAGCTTGACTTGGAAACCGAAAGAGAAATTGCTCTCGAGGATTTAGAAAAAGAAGCAATGGCTTTAATCGACTCAATTGAGTTTAAGCCTTATGCTTATTTTGAAAATCTGACAGATGCTCCTACTACAACAGAAAAAACAGCAGAATAAAATGAAATAGAACTTCAATAAAATCAAAACTCCCGATATGCACAATTGTCATATCGGGAGCTTGTTTTTATAATATATATACAATAAAACAGGGAATAACCTCAGGTTAAATTTTATCTTTTAAAAGCTTTTCTGTTGCCATATAAAGTGATGGTACAAGAATTGCCGCTGCTATAATTTCTATAACACCATTTACTGAAATTAAAACAGAGAATATGGTTTCGAGTGTTGTTGTAACGCCTTGAGTGATTGTTTCAAAGCCATTGAAAACTGTTAATGCGGTAAGCACCAGAACTGTGTTTGTGAGTGTTGCTGCTACAGCGCTTATTGCTAACGAAATTGGCTTTTTGAGCTTTGTTTTTGAAAGAGCAAAGAAAACGAGTCCTGCAACAAGACCTACAATTACTCTCGGAACTAAAGATATCATAGGGTTCTGGAACGGAATGTTTCCGGGAATAGGCTCCTGGAATGCTTTTACTATGCAAAGCGCACCCCATACTCCGCCAAGAAAGGCACCGTATTTTGTACCTAAAATACAAGCACCTAAAATGGTAGCTACATGAATTGTTGTTATTGATATAGCGCCTACGGGTATGTAGCCCAATGGTGTGAATGTCATAACGACTATCAATGCCATAAAAAATGCGCAAATAACAAGGCGATTGAGTTTTTTCTTTTTGTTCATAATCTTTTTCTCCTTTGCTGCTGCTCCTTTACGGATGCAACGCGTTTTGAAATTTAATTAATCTTCCCTGTTTTTCTTGTAGATAACTAAAAGACCTTCGAGAACAAGATTTTTATTATAAATAATATCTCTTTCACAACAGTTTATGATTTCTTTGGCAAGACCGCCTGTTGCGACAGTGGTATTAATTTTTTTGCCTAATTCTTTTTCGAGGCGTGCGGCCATACCGTCAAGCATAGCGGCATTGCCTAAAACTGTACCTGATTTAATGCAATCTATGGTATTTGTACCAATTGCTTTTTCAGGAGCGCTTAAATCAATAGCAGGTAACTGAGATGTTCTTAACGATAAAGCATCAAGTGAAATGCTGATACCGGGAGCTATGGTGCAACCTAAAAAGATGTTGCCCTCATCAATTACCGAGATTTTTGTAGCTGTACCCAGATCCATAACAAGACAGGGTAATTTATAGTTAGCAATGGCACCTACAGCACCTGCTACTAAATCGGCACCAACCTCCTTGGGGTTGTCGGTTGTTATATTAAGTCCGTTTTTTATTCCCGGACCAACCACAAGAGTTTTTGTACCTGTTACCTTCTCAACAGCTTCTTTAAAAGCTCTTGTAAGCTCAGGAACAACAGAGCTTATAACAGCGCCCTTGAATTCACCGCTTATGCTTTCTAAATTAAAGACTGCTTTTAATTCAATGGCATATTGCTCGCTGGTTCTGTGCCTTTGAGTAGCAAGTCTTGATAACAGAATTAAATCGTCGCTTTTATATATACCGAGTGTTATATTTGTGTTACCTATGTCAGCAACTAATACCAAAAGAAACACCGCCTTTTGAATTTTTAATAAATTATACACCCGAATTATTAAATTATCAAGAGATTTGATTCTTAAAACTCGAAAAAAATTATTGAAATTGAAATAAAATACTTTTAATTTATTGTGCAATGTGTTATAATTCTGTTATTATTGTAAGGAAGTGTAAATATGGCTAATGTAGAAAAAACTATAAAAAATGAGTTGAAGAAGGGGAAGGGTTTTATGAAGGAATTCAAAGAGTTTATTTCAAGAGGTAACGTGGTAGACCTTGCAGTCGGTGTTATTGTCGGTAGCTCTTTTACTGCTATAGTAAACTCTCTTGTGAATAATATAATTACACCGATTATTACATTGATAACCGGTAAGGTGTCTGTAAAAGAACTCTTTTTTGCACTTGACGGAAAAGAATATGATTCTCTGGAGGCAGCAACAGAGGCGGGTGTTGCTACACTCGGTTATGGTCTGTTTATACAAGCTGTTATAGATTTTATAATTATTGCATTTGTTGTGTTTTTACTTGTCAAAGGTATGAATCGTATAAGAGATATAGGTAAAAAGCCTGTGGAAGAGGAAGCTACCACCAAAGAATGTCCGTACTGTAAAAGCGAGATAAATATTGAGGCAGTAAGATGTCCTAACTGCACTTCGCAGTTAGAGGAATGAGAGGAGAACAATAATGAAAAGGTTAAGATATTTTGTAGCGCTCTGGGCTTCTAAAAGCGCTTATATTCTTTTAAGATTGTTAAAAAGAAATGCAACTATGTTCCCGGGTAGAGTTGCACTTAAAATTTGCCCTGATTATTTGGCGCAAACTAAAAAAAGTCCTAACGTCATTTGCGTTACAGGTACTAACGGAAAGACGACAACTACAAATATGGTAGCAGATATTCTTTCTGAAAGCGGTTATAAGGTTGTTTCTAACAGATACGGCTCTAACATAAATACAGGTGTTGCAACAGCATTGACACATAGTGTAAATGTTTTTGGTAAGCCTAAAACAGAAATATTGGCACTTGAAGTAGATGAACGTTTTTCAAGACTTATTTTACCGTTTATTAAGCCTGACTACCTCATAGTAACAAATCTTTTCAGAGATTCCATTAAACGTAATGCTCACCCTGAATACATTTTCAGTATTCTCGACACATATGTTCCGAAAAATACAAAGCTCATACTCAATGCGGACTGCTTACAGTCATCACAGCTTTTAAAGGATAACGAAAAAGTATTTTTCTCCATTGACCGTTTACCGACAGATGTTACTGAATGTGTGAATTTGATAAACGACTTTTCTACTTGTCCTGTTTGTGATGAGAAGCTTAAATTCAATTATCTCAGATATCATCACATCGGCAATGCGTTTTGTCCTTCTTGCGGTTTTAAATCATTTGAAGCGAAATATCATCTTACAAATATAGATTATGAAAAACAAGAAATTACTGTAAGCTTTGACGGTAAGAGTGACACTTACCCGATGGTGAACAGAACCCTTTATAATATCTATAATGAACTTGCGGCAATTTCACTTATGAATGAGTTTGGTGTAGACATTAAAAAGGTTAAAGATTACCTTATGAAAATAAGTGTTACCGAAACACGTTACAAAGAGGGAATTGTAGGTAAAACATCTGTTATACGTACAATGGCTAAAGGGCAGAATTCTGTTTCTTGCTCGAGAACACTTGATTTTGTTGGTGGCGAGCCGGGCGAAAAATCTGTGTTTATTATGATTGATGACCTTTTTGAAAGAAAGGATTCATCTGAGTTTATTGGTTGGATATATGATGCAGATTTTGAATTTTTGAATACTCCGGAAATGAAACAGGTTATTTTGGCAGGTCCGAGATGCTATGATTATAAGTTGAGACTTTTAATTGCAGGTCTTCCTGAAGAAAAAATATTCTGCGAAGAAGATGAATTCAAAGCAGTAAAATTGATAGACAAGGATGTTTCTAAATTCTATCTTCTTCACGATACATCTACCTACGATTTAGCATGCGAGGTAGAGGAAATGGTTATAGCAGAGTTAAAAGCATTTAACGAGAAGGGTGGCGAGCAAAAATGAGAATAGAAGTACTTTACCCTGAGGCTTGCTGTCTTTTTGGTGATAAGGCAAATATGCGTTATTTTAAATTATGCTTGCCTGAGGCAGAGTTTATTGAAACACCTTTAAAAGAACAGCCGGCATTTCTGACAGAAGATGTCGATATGGTTTATATAGGCTCTTGCAGTGAATCAAACCAGGAAAAAATTATATCTCGACTGAAGGGGCACGAGGACAGAATTAACGC
>JAFVWD010000196.1 GCA_017501865.1 Clostridia bacterium
ATCGATGTACCTTTGTATGCCTTCGGGGTGAAGAAAAAGTCTTCTGCATCCAAACTAACTGCGCTTGAAGATGTATTGGCGCATAAGCCATTTTTTCACTCTATCGATGTACCTTTGTATGCCTTCGGGGTGAAGAAAAAGTCTTCTGCATCCAAACTAACTGCGCTTGAAGATGTATTGGCGCATAAGCCATTTTTTCACCCTCTCGCCGTACCTTTGTACGCCTTCGGGGTGAATAAATAGTCTTCTTTTCCGGACTTTGTGTCTTCTAATGTGAACAAAGATTTTCGGTATACTGAGTAACTGTGCCAAAAAACAAATTAACTACATTATATAAAGTATTTAAGTACCATTGTTTAATGGTACTTTTATTTTTGTGGCGATTTTGCTTAGCAATTGTAAAAATTTGTCGGTATTTTTAGTTATCTTAATTCTTATTATATATTGACTTTAATGTGTATTTTGAGTACAATTATACTATATGTTTAAAAAATAAAGGGAAGTGTTTTGGTGAAAAGATTACTCAGCTTATTTTTATCTTGTATTTTTGTTATTGGCATATGCTTCTGTGCACCTGTAACAGCGAGTGCAGCAGAATCAATAACACAAGGTGACTGGGAATTTGTAATTGATGAAGAGTATTTTACCGCTGAAATTAAAAGGATGGTAAATTCCTCTGCAGTAACAGTTGAAGTTCCTGAGCTTTTTGTTGTTGAAGCAGCTGAATATGCAGTTAAAAGTATAGCTTCCGGTGCTTTTGAGGGCTGTGAGTCGCTTACAGAAATTTCTGTAGAAGCGGGCAATACATACTTTGAAAGTGCTGACGGAGTTTTAGTAGAAATAGGTTCTCAGAAGGGTATAGTTGCATATCCTGAAGCTAAGTCAGGCGATAGTTATATTGTACCTTCAGATGTTTCTTACTTTAAAGACGGTGCATTTGGTGATTGTGAAAACCTGAAATTCATTTTCTATATGGGTGAAGTTTTGGAATTGAATGATAATGCTTCTGCCTTAGAAGATGTTGTATTTCATTATGGTGTGACAGATCACAACTATTCAGGTGATTTTTTTGTGGATGTAAGTCCTACCTGTTCGACTGTCGGTTCAAAATCAAAACACTGTTTAGCAAGTGGTTGTACTGCGAAAACAGATGTAACAGAAATCCCTGTTGACCCTGCAGCGCATGACGATGGCAGTTGGAGTGAAAAAACGGCACCAACTTGTTTTTCAGAGGGTGTAATGGCTAAAAATTGTACTCTTTGCGGATTTGAGCTTGAAACAAATGAAATCCCGAAGAATGACCATAGTTTCGGAAAATGGCAGCTTAAAAAAGCACCTACATGTAAAGCAGATGGTGAAATGGTACGCAAGTGTACCACTGAAGGCTGTAATGAAGAAGAGACTATGCCTCTTGTGGCTGAGGTAGATCACATTCCGGGTGAATGGGAAATAGAAAAAAATCCTTCTTGCGATGAAGCGGGTATCAGAGTTAAAAATTGTACTGTTTGCGATATAGAATGTGAAAGAGAAGAAATTCCTGCACAGCACAGCTTCGGCGACTGGGAAGTTGTAAGTGGAGCAACCTGTAAGGAAGCAGGCAGTAAGAGAAAAACCTGCTCTGCATGCGGTGAAACAGAAACTGAAGAAATTGCAAAGCTTCCACATACCCCGGGTTCGTGGGAATTAAAGAAGGATTCTACTTGTGCTGAAAAGGGTGAATATGTAAGATGTTGCACAGCTTGCGGTGAGGAAATAGAGACTGCGGGAATTGAGAAGAAAGATCATGACTTCGGAGAGTGGGTAACCAAAACAGAGCCTACCTGTACCGAGGTTGGTATTAAAGAAAAGGTATGCGGTAATTGCGCTGAGGTGGTTACAGAAGAAATTCCTGCACTCGGCCATGATTTTGAGGAAGAATTTACAGTAGATACTGAGGCAACCTGTACAGAAGCAGGTTCAAAGTCAAGACATTGTTCACGTTGCGAAGAAAAGACGGAGGTTACTCCTATTCCTGCGCTCGATCACGATTTTGAGGAAGAATTTACAGTAGATACTGAGCCAACCTGTACAGAAGCAGGTTCAGAATCAAGACACTGCTCACGTTGTGAAGAAAAAACAGAGGTAAAAGAAATACCTGCTACAGGTCACATTGATATAGAACTTATCCCTATAAAAGAGGAAACCTGCCTTGAGTCAGGTGAATATCTTAAAAAGTGTAAATGTGGTGAAGAATTAGGCAAAGTAGTAACAGAGCCGAGAGGTCACACATACAGCGAATGGATTATTGAAAAAGAAGCAACCTGTACAGAGGCAGGTTCACAATATCAGCAATGTACAGAATGTGAAGCTAAACTTAAAACAGAGATTATTCCTATTTTGGGACACAGCTTCGGCGAATGGGAAGTAACTAAAGAAGCAACCTGTGAAGAAGACGGCTTGAAGTTCAGAGTTTGCTCAGTTTGTGAGGCAGAAGAGGAATCAATAATTGATAAAATCGCCCACAAGAATGCAGAGCTCGTAGGTGAAAAAGAGGCTACCTGTCTTGAAGCGGGTTATACAGGCGACCAATATTGTCCTGATTGTGACAGAGTTCTTGAAAAAGGTGAAGAGATAAAGGCTTTAGGTCACAAAGCCGGTGAGTGGATTACAGATAAAAAGGCAACATTCACTCAGACAGGCACTCAGCATAAGGAATGTATCCGTTGCGGAATTGAGCTTGAAAAAGCTATTATTGACAAATTAAAGCTTAAAACTCCTGTGGTAAAAGCAGACAACACAACAAAAGGAATTAAGGTTAGCTGGAACAAAGATGTAAATGCAGCAACCTACAATGTATACAAGAAAACATATGCCGATGGTAAATGGAGCGGCTGGAAGCTTGTTAAAACAGTAAAGGCATCTGTTCTTTCGTTGGTAGACACAGATGTTAAAGCAGGTGTTATTTACAAATATACTGTACGTGCATATAATGGTAAATTCAAGGGCGGCATAAAAGACAGTAATACATTAATTTGTATTAAAGCACCTAAGGTTACAATAGCAAATTCAGGTGCAGGTGTAGCAGTAAAGTGGACAAAGATTGCAAATGCAAAGAACTATGTTGTTTATCGTTCTGCTTATGCCGGTGGTAAGTGGTCCTCATGGGCAGCACTGAAAACAGTAAAAGGAACAGTTGTTTCTTTTACAGATAAAAAGGCTAAGAGCGGAGTTAAGTATAAATACACAGTTCGTGCAGTAAACGGCGAATCAAGAAGCGCATATATTGCATCAAATGAGCTTTTATATCTTGCACAACCAACATTGGAAATTTCAAATGGTGCAGCAGGCATTATAGGTGTATGGACTCAGGTTAATGGCGCAACAGGTTATACTATTTACCGCTCAGAATATAATGCAAGTACTGAAAAATGGACTAAATGGATAAACTTAGGTACGGCAAAATCCACATCAAAATCTTTTACTGATAAAACCGTAAAAGCAGGTGTACAATATAAATACACAGTAAGAGCAATCAGAGGAAAGGTTAAGAGCACTTACGTTGCTTCTAATTCACTTATTTACGTTGCACAGCCTGTACTTAAGATTACTGTTTCGGAAGCAGGAATTGTAGGAAACTGGAATAAGGTGAAGGGTGCCGAAGGCTACATTGTTTACAGAGCAGAGCTTGTAAAGGGTAAATGGACAAAGTGGCGTAACCTCGGTACGGCAGGTGCTTCTGCAAAGTCATTTACTGACAAAACTGTTAAATCAGGTGTTACTTACAGATATACTATCCGTGCAAAAATCGGTAAGTATAAGAGCAGCTATGTTTCTTCAAATGAAGCGATGTTCCTCAATGTACCGGTTGTAAAGGTTGCAAATGCAGCTAAAGGTGTAGCAGTCAGCTGGGAAAAGGTTGACGGTGCCGAAAAATACATTGTTTACAGAAGTGAATATAAAGCTTCAAAATGGACTAAATGGGCAGTAGCAGGTACAACAGAAGAATTAAAATATGTTGACGTTACTGCTAAAAACAATGTGAAATACAAGTATACCGTAAAGGCAGTTTCAGGAAAAAATAAGAGTCTTTATAAGGCATCAGGCATAATTCTTTTTGTTGCTGCTCCTTCAGCTCAGATTGAAATAGCAGCTACAGGAATTAAGGTTAAATGGACAGAGGTTGAAAAAGCAACGGGTTATACCATTTGTCGTTCACAGCTTGGTAAAGACGGAAAGTGGACAAAATGGGAAACTATGGGTACTGCAAAAGCAACTAAAACTGCCTGGATTGACAAGAGTGCAAAAGAAGGCGTAACATACAAGTATTCTGTACGTGCACTTAACGGTAAAACAAAAAGCTCTTATATTTCAAGTAACTCTTTGAAATTTGAAAGAGTTATAGAGGATGCTGAATTACAGGATTAAATAAAAACGTAATAATGCACACTGAAAGTAACCGGTGGTATAAAATATA
>JAFVWD010000197.1 GCA_017501865.1 Clostridia bacterium
CAGGCGTTAACGAATTAAGAGAAATGTACTTGAAATTCTTTGAAAGCAAAGACCATTTAAGATTACCGAGTTTCCCTCTTGTACCGCAGGGCGATAAAAGTATTCTTCTTATCAATGCAGGTATGACACCTATGAAAAAATATTTTACAGGTGAAGAAACTCCACCAAAAAAACGTGTTACAACTTGTCAGAAATGTATACGTACACCTGATATTGAAAGAGTTGGTAAAACTGCTCGTCACGGTACTTATTTTGAAATGCTCGGCAACTTCTCATTCGGCGACTACTTCAAAAAGCAAGTCATTCCGTGGGCATGGGAATTTTGCACAGAGGTTATAAAAATGGACCCTGACAAAATTTACTGCAGTGTTTATCTTGATGACGATGAAGCTTATGATATATGGACCAAAGAGGTTGGCGTAAAGCCGGATCATATGGTTCGTTTTGGCAAAGAAGACAATTTCTGGGAGCACGGCCAGGGTCCTTGCGGTCCTTGTTCAGAGCTTTACTATGACCGTGGTGAAAAGTATGGTTGCGGTTCGCCTGACTGTAAAGTGGGCTGTGACTGCGACAGATTCGTTGAATTCTGGAACCTTGTTTTCACTCAATTTGAAAATGACGGTAACAACAACTATACACCGCTTAAAAACCCTAACATTGATACAGGTATGGGCCTTGAAAGACTCGCAGTTATCTGCCAGGATGTCAACAATCTTTTCGAAGTAGATACTGTACAGAATATTATGAAACACATAATTTCAATTGCAGGCATTGAGTACCATGCAAATGAAAAAAGTGACGTTTCTCTTCGTGTTATTACTGACCATATTCGTTCAACCACATTTATGATTGATGACGGTGTAAGCCCTTCAAATGTAGGCAGAGGCTACGTTTTAAGAAGACTTTTAAGAAGAGCTGCCCGTCACGGCAGACTTTTAGGTATTAACAGACCTTTCCTTGCCGAGGTTTGTGAAACTGTCATTAAAGAAAATGAAAATGCATACCCGGTTCTTCGTGAGAAGCAAGACTATATAACAAAAGTTATTGCAATGGAAGAAACCAGCTTCTACAAAACAATTGACAGCGGTCTTGAGCTTCTTAATGAAATGATTAAAAATACAGACGGCAAGGTACTTTCCGGTGCAGATGCCTTCAAATTACAGGACACTTACGGATTCCCTATAGACTTAACACGTGAAATTCTCGAAGAAAACGGTATGAGTGTCAACAATGAAGAATTTGAAGCATTGCTCAAGAATGCCAAGGAAACAGCTAAAGCTGCAAGAAAGGTTGCAGGCACCGAAGGCTGGAAGGGTTCCAATGTTTCCTTCAAGGAATGTTCTGCAACTAAATTCCTCGGTTACGAAAGCTTTGAGTGTGAAGCAACAGTTAAAGCAATTGCTGTTAATGGTGAAAAAACAGATATGATAAGCGCTGAGCAAGACGGTGTTATTGTTCTTGACACAACTGTTCTTTACGGCGAAGGTGGTGGCCAGGTTGGTGACACAGGTTACATCTCTGTTAACGACAGTTCATTTGAAGTTTCCAACACTACCAAAACAGCGGAAGGTGTATTCCTTCACCATGGTGCTTTAACAGAAGGCGACAACATCAGAATTGGTGACAAGGTTTCAGTTAAAGTGAGTAAGGCACGCAGAGAAGCTATTATGAAAAACCATACTGCTGCTCACCTTCTTCAGGCTGCATTAAGAGAAAAATTAGGTACACACGTTGAACAAGCAGGTCAGCTTGTTAACGAAAATGCTGTTCGTTTCGACTTTTCTCACTTCTCAGCTCTCTCAGCTGACGAAATAACTGATATTGAAAACAGAGTTAACGAAATAATCCTTTCTGCTCTTCCTGTTACTATGGAAGAAATGGCTATCGAGGATGCGAAGAAAAAAGGTGCTATGGCTCTCTTCGGTGAAAAATACGGCGACACAGTAAGAGTTGTTACTGCAGCAAACGGATTTTCTACAGAGCTCTGCGGTGGTACTCACGTTGCTAACACAGGTAATATCGGTCTCTTCAGAATAGTCTCCGAATCATCTGTTGCAGCCGGTGTAAGAAGAATTGAAGGTGTTACAGGCACAGGGGTTATCAACTACCTTAACTCCCGTGAAGAGCTCATTGCTAACGCAGCCTCAAATATGAAGCTTGCAAACATCAACGACCTTGCAGCAAAAGCTGCCTCTCTCACACAAGAGCTTAAAGCAAAGGAAAAAGAGTTAGAGGAATTAAAAGCAGAAATTGCAAAGCAGAAGGCCGGCAACCTCTTTGATAATATTAAAGAAATCGGCTCATACAAGCTCATAACAGCTAACCTCGGCGAAGCAGATGCAAATGCACTCCGCTCTATGCTTGACTCTTCAAAGGATAAAGGCGATGATATAGTTGTTGTTCTTGCTGCAGAGCAGCCTCAGAAATCTACCTGTTCTTTTGCTTGCTACTGCGGTAAATCCGCTATAGCAAACGGCGCACATGCGGGTAATATAGTAAGAGCTGTTGCACAGGTTGCAGGCGGTTCAGGTGGCGGAAAGCCTGACTCTGCAATGGCAGGCGGTAAAGATATTTCTAAGATTTCGGAAGCACTTGCAAAGGCAGAAGAAATTTTAAAATCATAATTAAGGAAGTGTTTTTTATGGATTGTATTTTTTGCAAAATAGCAAACGGCGAAATCCCATCCACTAAAGTTTATGAGGATGATACCGTTATCGCTTTCA
This sequence comes from Clostridia bacterium, assembly GCA_017501865.1. Taxonomy (GTDB): domain Bacteria; phylum Bacillota; class Clostridia; order Oscillospirales; family Acutalibacteraceae; genus DTU089. The sequence continues at coordinate 2,724 of JAFVWD010000197.1, forward strand.
ATGATCTCGAACCACAGGCTCCTACTCACATTCTTGTGATTCCAAAAGAGCACATTTCTTCTGCAGCAGATATCACAGAAGAAAACAGCAAGGTTATTGCCCACATTTTTGAGGTAATAAGCAAGCTTTCCAAGGAGCTGAATATGGAAAACGGTTTCAGAGTAGTTAATAACTGCGGAGACTCAGCAGGTCAGACAGTTAAGCATATTCATTTCCATTTACTTTCAGGCAGAGACTTCACTTGGCCGGCAGGTTAATTTACAGCTCCTGCACTAAAAATTTATTTAAGGTTGATATTATGAAAAGACCGTCACTTGCTTTCGGATTAGTAGCCTTCACAATGGCTTTGCTGTTCATTTTCACAGGGATTACTTCGGCATTTGTGTCATCCGTAGCATCAGTGGCGGTTCTTTTGTTTTATTTTGCAACTAAAAACAAAAAAATCAAATCTCTTCTGATAATCCCCACAATTGCCGTAGCTATTTTACTTTCAAGCTTTTCTCTCTTTATTAATAATTTTTTATTCTACGAGAAAGCCATCAGCTATGACGGTAAAACACACGACATTACAGGAACTGTTACAGAGGTTCATACAAAATATTATGTAATCAGAACCACCTCCGTCAATAACAATGAGGAAAATATGAAAATGGTTTTCGTTCCGGACTCTGAGAACAACTATTCTCTTTATGATATTGTTTTTATTGATGATGCTTATATCAAAAAAGAAAGCCTTGAATCCCATATAAGCGAAAAGTGCTTTACTTATGTTTACAGCAGTAACGGTGATGAAAAAATCGGAGAAAAAGGCAGAGATTTATATTACCACATTTTAAATATTAAAAACATTTGTAACTCCCGTCTTTCATCGTATTTGTACTATGATGTGTTCGGTGTTATAAGTGGTATGCTTTTCGGCGGAACAAGCTATATCTCTGACGGATTAAAAGCAGATTTCCGTTCAAGCGGTGTTGCTCATTTACTTGCGGTATCGGGCCTGCATACTTCTCTTTGGTGCGGTCTTTTTATAGCGATATTCAGATTATTCAAAGCAGATGAAAAGCATTGCAATTTACTCGGAATTCTCGTTCTTGGCATTCTGTCTGTCGTTTCAGGCTTTACCCCCTCTGTAATACGTGCCTCATTTATGATGGGAATAACTCTCATAGGTCCTTTGTTCAAAAAGCACTCTGACAGTATTAACTCGCTCGGATTTTCTGCCGGAATAATACTGTTAATAAATCCGTATGTCGCCTACTCACCTTCATTTTACCTTTCGTTTTTAGCAACCACAGGTGTAGTTTTAAGTTCAAGGTATACATATCTTATTAATCAGGCATTCAAAAATATAAAATTGCACCGTGTATTAAGAAAGCTTTGTAAATTTGTTTATGAATCACTTTTAATAAGTGTTTTCGCAACACTATTCACCCTACCCGCCTCGGTATATTACTTTGGAACATTCTCAATAATTGCTCCGTTAACAAATCTTCTGACTGTAAACCTTGCATTTATTTCAATGATTTCTGTAATACCGCCATTATTAATCAGCTTTGTTGAAGCTCCTTTCGCAGAACAGCTGACAGAGCTACTTTTTGAAGTCCCTGACTTTCTTCTTAACATTCTCATAAAAATAATAGAATTCATGGGTAATATGAGCTTTGCAACAATAACAGCAAACAAACAGTTTGTTTACATTGCGTTTATTCTTTCAGCAGCTCTTATTTGTATATATCTGCTTATACTTAACAAGCTTACTTTAAAAACAGTTCACAGAAGAATTGCTGCAGTCATTATTGTCTTACCTGTTGTGCTTTCTTTAATTCTTTCATTGCTCCCCTTTAAAAAGAATACCGAATTCACCATTTTCGGAAACACAAACACTCCAAACTTAGTAATAAGAAGCGGTAATCACTATGCCATTATAAATATTCCTGAGAACCTGTATTACGACA
>JAFVWD010000198.1 GCA_017501865.1 Clostridia bacterium
CTTCGCGAGATACGAGGGCAAAAAAACAGGGTGCTCACATTTTACGTGAGCACCCTGTTGAGTGTTTTATTAAGTTACTGCAAAAAACTAAGACAATGTACCGTTTTTATCACAGGTCAATGTAACGGATGCAGTGAAATCTTGGGAAGCTGTTCCCGATGAATGTCTTGCAACCGCAGTAGCTGTAGCCGTGTTTACATAGGTATCAGAGGTTACACTTCTGATAGTCCAGTATGAGCTGTTTGATTTAGCATTGTGTGAGCAAGAATGGCAATAGGCAGTTGCACCGTTATATGTAAATGTTCCTGTAACACTCACATACCACACGACATCACCGGCACTATTGTGGAAATTGCTTGTTTTAGTTGCAGTTTTTGTGCCTCTTGTCAAGGTGTTTTCTGTAATGACAGTTTCAATATAATAACCGTCATCCAGATACTCAATGGTAACTTTTGTTTCTGAAGCTTCAACAGCACTCACGGGAGCACATAGCACAGTAAAACTGAGTGTAATTAATATGAGTAATGCAACAATTATTCTCTTCATAAGTGTTTTCCCTTCAATATTTATCCATTTCAACTTCTTCTTGGATAGCATTTACAGTAATATTATTTGTTCTATTAACTATTGAGCTTTCTTGTTCGAAAGCCACAAAAGATTCTAACATGTGAATACAATACACGGTTGTTGCAAAGGTGGCGAGTAAAAGTATTATCATCACGGCTCGTCTGATGGTTTTGGAAACCCTCAGCTTTTTAACTACGTGGTCTGTGTTGATTGTGGCAAAATAGCCGGTCATAACCTCGTAGGGTGTGCCGTAATTTTCGTAAAGCTCTTGCTTCGAGGTTATCAGCCTATCTTCGCAGAATTCCTCAATAGCTGAAGCAAGGGTTTTTAGGTATACCCGCTCCTGTTTTCTCTTTATCGGAAATAGTGTCCTCACTTCCGACATATACTTCCTGCACAGCCTGCTCACTTGCTTCACACACCTCCTTAACATACGAAGGTGCTGTTTCTATTCCTGCAAGTACTGTGAGAAGATTCTGAATTCCCTCGGTAGTGCATTTGTAATTTTGCAGAAGCTCAGCAAGGTGTTCTCTGCCCTTTGGCTCAAGGTGATAGTAAACCCTTGTTCGCTTTCTTCCGACAAGCTTTGAGTATTCGCTGATTTTGCCTTCGTTCTCTAACTTATAAGCCGCAGTATAAATTGTGTTCTGAGAAATGTTAAGCAAGCCACCCGAAAACTCGGAAACAGACTTTACAATCTCGTACATATAACTGTCGTGCTTCTCAAGAATAGAGAGAATCAGCATATCAGACAAACTGTTAAAAAATAAATTTTTACTCATAATCTCACCTCTTTTCCACATTATATAACAAATGTTTTCAAATTTCAATATTATTTTTGCCAAAATATTGTTGACAAAATTAGTTATATGTGCTAAACTGTGTGCGTAAGATACAAAAACGAACCAAAAACACCGAAAATTCGGTACTGAAATATGGTTTGTGTTGTTTGTATCTTTGAACTTGGCAA
>JAFVWD010000199.1 GCA_017501865.1 Clostridia bacterium
AATGCAACAAGAAAACATTATGATTGCAGGCCCCACAACAATAACAGCGCTTCTTAATTCATTTGCTATGGGCTTTAAAGCAATTGCCATTAACGAGAAGGCAGATGAGGTAAGAACCTTACTTTCGGTTGCAAAATCACAGTACAACACATTCGGAACTGTGTTGGAAAAAGCAAAAAAGAAAATTGATGAAGCAGGCAAAACTCTTGATGAAGCACAAAAACGTAACGATATAATTCAGAAAAGACTTAGAGGTGTCGAGGTTATTGACGGTACAGAGGCTGATGCATTTTTAGGTTTTCAGTTAGAAGAATAAAATAATCATGTGTTTGTAGGGTTGACATTTTCTTTTAGAATGTTATAATATAGATGAAATAAGGCAAACCCAATAGACGGTTAGCCCGAAAAGTAGATAAAATAATCGCCTAACTTTTGCGGAGCAGGGCGGTTATTTTTTTATGCTTTGAATGTAGCCTGTAGCTACAATAAGTACTAAAACAATGATAGTTAAATACTCCACAGCATCACCCCCTTAACAATAAGAGGGCAAATGCCCTCACTTAAAAGAAAGGGCTAACCGCCTACCGAATAGGTTTACCTTATTCCGATAGAAATAATAACATATTATATAGTCTTTTTGCAAGAGTTTACAATTAAGTAATAGTATTTTAAAAAGAATAGTGCTATAGTTTATTCAAAATTAAGAGGGAGAGTTTAGTTTGAAGAAATTTATTATATCTTTAATAAAAGTTATTGTTTGGTTTCTCGGTTGGTCAATAATAGTTGGATTTTTACCTTTTCCTGAATTTGAAAATCCTGTAATATGGAGGTTTTTTGCAGAGCTTATACCTTTGGTCATAACTATAGTAATGACATTTGTCTTTTTATATATTGAAAAGCGAAGTATTAAGTTGTACTTTTTTAATAATGTATTAAAAGGGTTTTCTATAGGGATATTTTCGGGCTTGGTATGGTTGCTTATCCCTGTTGTTATGATGATTTCTCTCAACACGATGATTTTGGGTGATGCGCAAAAAATTGAAATGTTACCTTTGTGGTTTGTTTCTGTATTTTTAAATGTTGTAATGCAAGAACTATTGGTGCGTGGATATTTATACCAGATGTTAAAACAAAAGAATAATGCAATAGTAGCAGGTGTTGTTACAACGTTGGTTTTCACAGCATTGCATGGTGGTGCATTTGAGGTGGGTGTTATTCCGGTTTTTAATGTTTTAACAATGAGTTTGCTTATGACTATTGTGCTTGAATATACCAATTCAATTATTGCTCCGATTATGATGCATTTTTTATGGAATGGAATAGGTGCATTAGTATTAGGCGGAGTGAATTTAGCAAGCGATTATCCTAAGATGTTTGATACAATATTTACTGGTAGCGAGATTTTATCAGGTGGGATGTGTAAATTAGAAGGTAGTGTTTTTGTTTTAATTACAAACGTCTTGATGATAGTTGTTTTTGTTGTTTTGCAAAAAGTAAAACCTATGAAGTAAAAGCTTCATAGGTTTGTTTTTTTATTTAAACACTTCTCTTAAGAATTCTACAGAATTTTTAGCATCAAGGTCAATTTGCTCAGGTGTTTTTCCTTTTGCCATATCTCTCCAGATAGAAATATCCTTACCTACCTGACCGCCCATAAGTACAAAAGGTTCCATAACAACATATTCATCATAACCGATTTCTTTTAAGGTTTTACCTATTTTATACCAGTCTATGCGACTGTTTTTATTGGGACATCTTCTGTTAGGCTCACCAACATGGAACGCACCGAGAGTACCTTTTGTAAGACGGATTGCATCGGTTAAAGAATCCTCTTCAATATTCATATGGAATGTGTCGAGCATGGCTTTTACATTTGGTTTGTCAACAGCCTTTACATAGTCAACATCTTCATAGGCTTCGTTAATCATATAACCTTCAAATCTGTTGAGCGATTCCATACAGAGGGTAATACCGTAATCTGAAGCAATATCTGCAAGTCTTCTCATATTTTTAATGCTTCTTTCGGTGTCTGCTGCTTTATCAAATCCACCTTTAAAATCGACAGGCCAGTAAGAGTAAAGTGCACCGCCAATGCGGTCAATTCCGGCAATTTCCATTTTTCTGAAAATGTCGTTATAAAATTTCAAGGCATTTTCTACCAGAGCATTGTCAGGTGAAGCAAGGTTGTGCTCAGGTCTTGGGCCATAACCGCCTGAAAGCAACATTCCGTTGGCTTCAGCAACATTTTTGAGCTCTTTAAAATAATCATCGTTTTCTAAGTGGAAAGCACCACAAGCAACCTCTAAAACATCAAATCCTAATTTTTTGGTTTTTTCAATATATGGAACGAAGTTTCCGCCCCATTCGTGCTCCCAATAAGCATAATAAATACCAAATTTCATAATAATTACCTCGTTGTATTTTAGTTTAATATTCAGGAATTGCTTCTTTTTCAGAAACAACAAATGCGCTTATTTCTATTGCTTTTTTAAGACTTTTTTCAATGCTGTTTGTTTTATAATATTCACAAATAAAGGTAGCACCGAAGCTGTCGCCTGCACCAACAGAAGAAGCAACGGTTACTTTTGGAGCACTTTCTGAAAACATTTTTTTGTTTTTACAGTCATACACAGCAGCACCGTTTTCACCTTGCGTGAGTAAAATGAACTCAATGTTTGTGAATTTTTCGGAAAGTGCTTTTAAAGTGCGCTCGTTGTCACCTTCCTGTATGCCGCATGCACTTAAAACATAGTGCATTTCTTCATCGCTGATTTTTAATATATCTGAATTTTCTAAGGCGAAGAGAATAGTTTTATCTGAGAAAAACGGGGGTCTTATATTTATATCGCAATACACCCTTTTAATATCTGCATTTCTGAGAATTGATTTTACCGTTTCAAGATTTTCTTTGCTTCTTAAGGCTAATGTACCAAAGCAAAAAACATCAGGATGAAGGTTGTTTATAGCGGCGGGTGCTTTTATGTAGTCATAAGCAACATCGGTAAGCACATTGTAAGAGGGAACTCCGTTTTCGTTAAGTGTAACAATGCATTTTCCGGTTTCCTTTTCGGTATTAACGGTAATGAAATCTGTTTTTACATTAAAATTTTCAACTGCGTTTATAGCATCGTTCCCTGCGGTATCATTACCTACAGCAGAAAGCATAAATGCTTCTGCACCTTGCTTACTGCAATGTGCTGCAAGATTTAACGGAGCACCGCCTATAAATTTTTCAGTTTTATAAACATCCCAGATAATTTCACCAAACGAGAGAATTTTCATAAGCATCTATCCTAAAAGAATTTCTGAAAGATTAGAAAAATCTTCCATAGTCATTTTTTCTGCTCTTACTGTTGCGGGAAGCCCCGCTTTTTCCAATGCCTCTTTAACAACGGCTTTTGGAATTCCAAGCCCTGCACTTATAGAGTTTTCGGCAGTTTTTCTTCTCTGCGAAAATGCCGCTTTTACTACCTTGAAGAAGAATTCTTCATTTTTCACCTCAACAGGAGGTTTATTTCTTAATGTTAATTTAATAACACTGCTGTCAACCTTAGGAGGTGGCAAAAAAGCTTCCCGCGGTACAAAAAAGAGAATTTCGCTTTCTGCATAATAATTTACCGCAACAGTTACTGCACCGCCGTCACGGGAGCCAACCTCGGCACAGAGCCTGTCTGCAGCCTCCTTTTGCACCATAACGGTAATTGAATCAATTGGCAATCCGCTTTCAAGAAACATCATAATAATAGGTGAGGTAATGTAATACGGAAGGTTTGCACAAACAGCAATTTTCATTCCTTTACACTTTTCTTCTATTATTTCGGCAAGATTTGCTTTCATAATATCCTTGTTTATTATTTCAACATTGTCAAAGTCGGAAAGAGTTTCGGCTAAAACAGGGAGAAGCCTGTCGTCTAATTCAAAGCTTAAAACCCTGCCCGCATTTTTTGCAAGCTCTGCGGTAAGTACACCCACACCGGGACCGACTTCTATTACACAGGTGTTTTCATCAAGCCCGGCATTTTCTGCCATAGCAGGACAAACAGCAGGGTCAATAAGAAAGTTCTGCCCGAGTCCTTTGTTAAAGGTTACACCGTGCTTTGACATAACTGAGCGTATAACATTTATATCTGAAAGATTTTTCATAAATTGCTCCAATATCTATTGAGTTTTTTTAAAAAATATAATAAGATACTATATGTGTATTAAATTATATATGTTTAGCCCTATAATGTCAACAAAGGAGTTATTTTATGGATAATATTTTCAATGCTCAGTTCATAAGACAAAATGATGATTTAGGAACAGTTTGCCCTGTTTTCAGAAAGATTTTCTGGGCAGATAAGAAAGTGAGAAAAGCTACACTTTCTGTCAGTGCTTTAGGCTTTTATGAGGTGCATATTAATAATAACAGAGTCGGCAAATTCATTTTTGCACCGGGCTGGACAAGCTATGAAACACGCTTGCAGTACCAAAACTATAATGTTACAAAATATCTTGAGGAATGTAACACAATAGATATTGCAGTTGGTGTCGGAAGACGTTTCCATAACAGAAAAAACGAAGAATTACCATTTTTAAAAGCAAATGAAATTGCAGTAATAGCTGCTTTAACAGTAGAGTATGAGGATGATACTGTTGAAGTTATTACTACTGATAAAACATGGGAATGTATGAAGAGTAATATTATCTATTCTGATATTTACAACGGTGAAAAGGTTGATTTTACAGTAGAATGTGAAGATAAATTTGCTGTCAAAGAGGTGCCTGTAGACAAAAAAATTCTCATCGAAACAGAAGGTGAGGAAACACATGAAATGGCTCGTCTTGATGCAGTAGAGCTTATTACTACACCAAAGGGTGAAAAGGTGATTGATTTCAAGCAGGAAATCACAGGTTATGTAGAGTGGGTAGTTCCTGCAAGAAAGGGCAATACCTTTATGCTGCAGCATGCTGAATTTTTAGATAAGGACGGCAATTTCTATACAGAAAATTTAAGAAGTGCAAAATGTGAAATAGAGGTAACTTCTAACGGTGTGGAGCAGGTTTACAAGCCTCACTTCTCATTCCAGGGTTTCAGATATATTAAATTAATCGGATTTAATGACGATGAGATTAAATTAGAGAATTTTGCGGCAATTGTTGTATTTTCAAATATGAAGCGTACAGGCTTCTTTGCTTGCGGTCACGAAGATTTACAACAGCTTTACGAAAATATTGTTTGGGGTCAGAGGGGCAATTTCCTTGATGTTCCTACAGACTGCCCTCAGCGCGATGAAAGATTGGGCTGGACCGGTGATGCTCAGGTTTTTGCAAGAACTGCATCAATAAACTACAATACGCAGAAATTCTTCAGAAAATGGCTTCGTGATTTAGAGGCAGATCAGGTAGAGAACGGTTCTGTAAGCCACGTTATTCCTGCGGTGTGGGAGGGTGACGGCTCTGCTGCCTGGGGAGATGCCGCAATTATTGTTCCTTACCAGATGTACTTAGCTTATAACGATACAAAAATTATTGAAGAGCAATGGGATTCAATGACTCGTTGGTTAAAATTCATAGAGTCAGAGGGTTCTGAAAAAGGACTTTGGGACAAGGGCGGTCATTTCGGCGACTGGCTTTCACTTGATGCAGGTGATGAGGCAACAGGCGGTTTCACAGATCACAATTTAATTGCGACTGCAATGTATGCTTATAGCACAAGTCTTTTAATTAAAATGGGTAAGGTAGTAGGAAAAGATGTTTCTTACTATGAAGAAATGTATCCTGTAATAGTTGAGCAATACAGAAAAAATTATCTTAATACAGGTAAGGTTGAGCACGAAACACAGACAGCGAATGTTTTAGCTCTTTACTTTAATCTTACAGATGACAGGGAAAGAGAAGCAAGCAAATTAGTTAAAGATATTGAAGAATGCGGTCACTTGAAAACAGGCTTTGTCGGAACACCGTACCTTCTTCACGTTTTAACAGATATAGGCAGAACCGATTTGGCATATAAACTTCTTCTTAAGGATACATTCCCGTCATGGCTTTACTCAGTTAAAATGGGCGCTACAACAATGTGGGAGCGCTGGGATGGTATGAAGCCTGACAGAAGCTTTGCAACACCTGAAATGAACTCATTCAACCACTACGCATACGGTGCTGTGGGCGACTGGATGTTCAGTACGGTTGCAGGTATTCGTCCTGATGAAAATGAACCGGGATATAAGCATATTATTTTTGAACCTCGCCCGAATAAAGAATTAGGTTACGCAAAAGCAAGGATTTTGACTGCTAACGGCGAAATAATATCTTCCTGGGAATATAAAGATGACAGTAATTTGTGTGAGTTTTCTTTCACAATTCCTGACGGTTCGCATGCTACACTTTATCTCGATGATGAAGAGTATGAATTTGTAAGCGGAACATATACTACAGAATTTGAATACAATGCAAAATGATTTGACATTTTTTCTAAAAAACTAAAGTTAAATTTAGTTATTACATCACTTTGCTAATAGTGGAAAATGTGTTAAAATATTATGCTGTAATCAAATTGAATCTTCGGAGGAAATAAAAATGAAAAAAACATTAAGCTTGTTTTTGGCATTGATATTTGCATTGGGAATTTGTTTTTCTGCCCCTGTAACTATTAATGCAAATGCACTTGAATCACAGGATGTTAATTATTCAGTAGAAGCATCAGGTTTTTCAGACGGTAAAATAACCTTCAGTGTATTTTTAGCACCAAATCAGACTATAGATAAGGCGCTGGTTTCTGTAAAATATGACCCTGCGGTGCTTTCAGTTTCTTCTGCAGGAGCTGCAACAGTTACTGACTCGGACGGTGAATTAACTGAGTCGGTACCGGGTGTATATGAGCACGATACCCCTTCTTATTCAAACGAGCATTATACTTTTGCGTATATAAACAGCAGTTCATATAAAATCGGAACGAATGCGAAGAAATTTGTAGAAATTACATTTCAATTGAAAGATGGTGCCGGTAAAGAAGCAACTGTTGTATTCTTGAATGGTGATTATACTTCTGAATCAGTTATAAAATCCTTTGTATCATTTTCAACTCTTTCAACACCTGAAATATCAGTAATTGAATCAAAGGCGAACGGACTTCGCTTTTCATGGAGTTCGGTAGAAGGTGCAGAGGGCTACAATATTTATAAAAAGACAGGCACAGACTTAGTAAGGGTTGCAACTGTCGCAAATCAGACTACAAGCTTTACTGATGTAGATGCAGTAAATAAGCAAACTAATACTTACGCGGTAACTGCAATGGATTCTGACGGCAGAGAAACACTCCTGAAAACATTTGAAGCAACATATGATTTCAGCTTAGAAGCACCGGAGGTTACTCTTGCAACTGAAAAGGGTGGCATAAGAATTTCCTGGAATTCTGTAGCTAATGCGGAGACGTATGATATTTATCGTTCTGCAAAAGCAAATAATTCATGGTCAGCTCTTACAAAAATAGCAACTGTCAGCGCAGAAAAAATAACATATGTAGACACAACTGTTCTTTCAGGCGGTGTGTATAAATATGCCGTTTCTGCAGTAGCAGGCGCACACAAATCTGAACAAAAAACAAGCAATGATATAACATATTTAACAGCACCCGTAATTGTTTCAGCAGAGTCATCGGCAAAAGGTATAACCGTTACATGGAATAAGGTAAACGGCGCAAAGGGATATGATGTATTTAAAAAGACAAGAAACGGATTTGAAAAAATAGGTTCAACTACAGAGAATGCTTTGGCTTATACAGACAAGGATGTTGTTTCGGAAGTAACATATACATATGTTGTTGCAGCAAAGGATGCTAACGGAAATATAAGTCCTTATTCAGACGAAAGCTCGGTATATTTTGAATTCGTATTAGAAAGTCCTGTTGCACAGGTTGAACGTGTAAAGGGCGGAATTGAAATATCATGGGAGCTTTTCCCGGGTGTTACCGGTTACAAAATTTACAGAGCAGAATTAGGTTCAGACAATGCATGGTCACAATGGTCACAAATCGGCAGTGTAGGCGAAAACGTGACTAAATATTTAGATAAGAAAGTGGCTTCAAACGGAGTTTATACTTATGCAGTCGCTTCATTGTGCGACATAGGCGAAAGCAAGATTTCTGTAAACAATTCAATTCTTTATATAGGCGAGCCCGTTATAAATCTTGCAAAATCTACTGAAAGAGGTGTAACCTTTACATGGTCATCAGTAGAAGGTTCGACAGGCTTTATAATTTATAAAAAAGTCGGTTCTGAAATGGTTAAATTAACAGATGTTGATGCTTCAACAACTGCTTATACTGACACAGGTGTAGAATCAGGTAAAGCATATACTTATGCTGTAGCCGCGCTCGATCGCTTCGGTCAACCGGGTTTTTATACTGAATTTACAGTGACTTACCAGAAGCCGAAGGTAAATTTAGCAATACCTGCAGTAAAGGTAGCTAATACCGCAAAGGGTATAAAAGTAACCTGGAACAAAATAGCAAATGCAGAAAAATATGTAGTTTACCAGAGAACATATAACGCAAAGACTAAAAAGTGGAGTGGATGGAAAGCACTTAAAACAACAACAGGCTTAAGCTATGTTGATACAACAGTAAAAATCGGTACAAATTACCGCTATACAGTAAAAGCTGTAAAGGGTAGCTCCGCAAGTAAGTTTACATCAACCGGCACAATTAAATATAATGTTGTTCCGTCCGTTAAGGTGGCAAATACATCAAGCGGTGTAAAGGTAACCTGGAGCACAGTAGCAAATGCGACAGGGTACACAATTTACTCTTCAACCTATAATGCAAAAACAAAAAAATGGTCAAGCTGGAAAAACCGTGGTACTGCAGGTAAAAATAAAACTGCTTGGGTAGACAAATCTGCAAAGAGCGGTACTTACTACAGATACACAGTACGCGCAAGATATGGAAGTGCAGCAAGTAGTTTTAAGGCAAGTGCAAATATTTTGCGCTTAGCAAATCCGACAGTTAAGGCTGTTAAAGCTTCAAACGGAGTAAAAGTAACCTGGAACAAAATTGCAGGTGCTAAAAACTATAAGATTTACCGTGCAACATATACGAACGGCAAATGGAGCGGTTGGAGTGCAATAAAAACAACCAACAACAAAACATTTGCATATGTTGATAAAACTGCAAAGAAGGGTGTATATTATAAGTACACGGTCCGTGCAGTAAACGGAAAATCAGCAAGTGCATATACTGCAAGTAAAAATGTTAAGAGATAAATTTCTTAAATAAAGCAAGAAAAACAGGTCTGTAAAAAACGAATGTTTTTTACAGACCTAATCTATTTGTATTAAAGAACTTTTCGGGATTTGTTAAAAGCAATATTAATTATTTCTTTTTCTTTCCACCGAAAAAGCCTTTTTTCTCCTCAGGAGAAACTTTTTTATTGCCGCTTGCTTCGTTAAATTGAAGAAGTAAATCCTTTTGCTTATCAGAAATATTTTTAGGTATAACAACTTTAATCTTGACAAGCTGGTCACCGCGTCTTGTGCCGTTAACAACCTGAATACCCTTGCCCTTTAATTTGAATACATCTCCCGGCTGAGTACCTGCAGGTATGTTGTATTTTACCTGTCCGTCAAGTGTCGGAACGGTCAATTCATCACCAAGGGCAGCCTGAACAATAGAAATTTCTACTTCGCACCATACGTTGTAGCCATCTCTCTGGAAGAATGGATGCGGTTTTAATGAAACGGCAACTCTTAAATCACCGCTCGGGCCGCCGTTAAGACCGCGGTTGCCTTCACCACGAACTGTAAACATCTGACCGTCATCAATGCCGGCAGGAATCGTAATATCCTTTTTAATAGGACGTCTGATTCTTCCTGCTCCTTTACATTTTTGACAAGGAGTCGGGTTGTAAGTACCTTTACCGCCACATTTCGGGCATTGCTTCTGAGTAGAAATAACTCCGAACGGTGTGCGTTGCTGTGTATTAATCTGCCCACGACCGTTACATTCAGGGCAGGTTTGTGAAGAGGTACCTTTAGCGGCACCGCTGCCTGAGCACTCATCACAGGTTTCAATTCTCGGGAATTCAACATTTTTTGTGCAACCCTTTGCAGCTTCTTCAAAGGTTAAAGAAACTGTAATCTGAATGTCGTTACCGCGTCTTGGTGCATTTGGATTTGAGCGCGAAGAGCCTCCGCCAAAACCACCACCGAAGAAGGAACTGAAAATATCACCCAAATCAAATTCCATACCGTCGCCGAATCCGCCAAAACCACCGAATCCGCCACCTTGACCGCCACCGAATGAAGGGTCAACACCGGCAAAACCGAAGCGGTCATATTTTTCTTTCTTTTCTGCATCAGAAAGGATTTCATATGCCTCATTTACTTCTTTGAATTTTGCCTCAGCCTCTTTGTTGTCCGGGTTTAAATCGGGGTGGTATTTTTTAGCTAATTGGCGATATGATTTTTTAATTTCGTCTTGAGAAGCCCCTTTTGAAAGTCCGAGGACTTCATAATAATCTCTTTTATCTGCCATGGTTTAAACCTTTCTACATACTGACAACAGAACTCTTTGCGGAGTTCTGTCATCAATAAATTATTACAAATTATTCGTTTACATCTGTGAAAGGTGCTTCATAGTAGCCGTTTTCATCAGTGCCACCTTGTGCGGCATTAGGGTCAAAGCCCTGAGCTTGTGATGGGTCGAAGCCTTGTGCACCACCTGCAGCCTTGTAAAGCTTTTCAGAAATTTCATAGAATTTTGCCTGAAGTGCTTCTTGCTTTGTTTTAATAAGGTTAATATCTTCACCTTTGAGTGCTTCTTTTAATTCATCAACCTGTGAAGAAATTGCTGTTTTGTCAGCTTCTTCAAGCTTGTCGCCGTTTTCTTCAAGGATTTTTTCGCATTGGAATACCATCTGGTCAGCGCCGTTACGGATATCAACAGCTTCTTTGCGTTGTTTATCTTCTTCAGCGAACTGCTCTGCTTCTTTAACAGCTTTTTCAATGTCTTCCTTGCTCATATTTGAAGAAGAGGTAATTGAAATTGACTGTTCTTTACCTGTACCAAGGTCTTTTGCGGAAACATGAACAATACCGTTTGCGTCAATGTCAAAGGTAACTTCAATTTGCGGAGTACCTCTGCGTGCAGGAAGAATTCCGTCAAGGTGGAACATACCAAGAGTTTTGTTGTCCTTAGCAAATTCTCTTTCACCCTGTAAAACGTGAATTTCAACAGATGTCTGATTATCTGCAGCAGTTGAGAAAATCTGACTCTTCTTAGTAGGAATAGTTGTATTTCTTTCAATGATTTTTGTGCAAACAGAACCGAGTGTTTCAATACCGAGTGAAAGAGGAGTAACATCCAAGAGAAGAAGACCTTTAACGTCGCCGCCTAAAACACCGGCCTGAAGTGCTGCACCAATAGCAACACATTCGTCAGGGTTAATGCCCTTGAAAGGCTCTTTACCTGTGTAAGATTTAACAGCATCCTGAACAGCAGGGATTCTTGAAGAACCACCAACCATAAGAACCTTGTCAATTTCAGAGGTTTTAAGACCTGAGTCAGAAATTGCCTGACGTACAGGACCCATTGTTGCCTCAACAAGGTCTGCTGTGAGTTCGTTGAATTTAGCTCTTGTAAGAGTTGTGTCGAGGTGTAAAGGACCTGCTTCTGTCATTGTTATAAATGGTAAGTTAATAGCAGAAGAGGTAACACCCGAAAGTTCAATTTTTGCTTTTTCTGCAGCTTCTTTAAGTCTTTGCATTGCCATTTTGTCGCCCTTTAAGTCAATGCCGTTTTCCTTTTTGAATTCAGCTGCAAGCCAGTCAATAATTCTCTGGTCGAAGTCGTCACCACCAAGGTTGTTGTTACCTGCAGTAGCAAGAACTTCCTGAACACCCTCGCCCATTTCAATAATTGAAACGTCGAAGGTACCACCGCCAAGGTCGTAAACCATAACCTTCTGGTCATTTTCCTTGTCGATACCGTAAGCAAGAGCAGCTGCGGTAGGTTCGTTTATAATTCTTTTAACCTCTAAGCCCGCAATTTTACCTGCGTCTTTTGTAGCCTGACGCTGTGAGTCTGTGAAGTAAGCAGGAACAGTAATAACTGCTTCTGTAACCTTGTCACCAAGATAACTTTCTGCATCTGCTTTAAGCTTGCTTAAAATCATAGCAGAAATTTCTTGAGGTGTGTACTTTTTGTCATCAATAGTAACTTTGTAGTCAGAACCCATTTGTCTTTTTATAGATGCAACAGTTCTGTCAGGATTTGCAACAGCCTGACGTTTTGCTACCTGACCTACAAGTCTTTCGCCAGATTTTGAGAAACCAACAACAGAAGGTGTAGTTCTGTTGCCTTCAACGTTAGCAATAACTACCGGTTCGCCACCTTCGATAACTGCAACGCAAGAGTTTGTTGTACCTAAGTCAATACCAATTGTTTTAGCCATAATTAATTACCTCCAAAGATTGTTTATAATTTAGATTATTGTTTATTGAGTTATTTGAACACTTGCAAATCTTAACACGCGATCACCCATTTTGTAGCCTTTTTCAAATACAGCAGAAATTGTATTTTCAGGAAGGTCCGGGTTTTCAGCTGTCATAACTGCATTGTGTATTTCCGGATTGAATTCTTCGCCGATTTCACCGAATGAAACTACGTCGAGCTTACTGAAAATATCCTTTAATTGGTTGTAGGTCATTTCAATGCCTTTTCTGTAGCTTTCAATGTCATCGGTCTTGTTTTCTATAGCTCTGTCGAAATTATCAATAACAGGGAGCAGCAGAGACAGGGTGCTTGCTTTAGAATCGCCGTAAGCAGACTCCTTCTCGCGTTGAGAACGTTTTCTGAAATTGTCATACTCAGCAAGGACTCTCATATAAGAATCTTTCGTTTCTGCTAATTCCTTTTCCAACTTTTCTTTCTCCATAGCTAAAG